>JAQGNK010000135.1 GCA_028291905.1 Polaromonas sp. | reverse complement strand
GTCATCCGTCATTTGTCATCCGTCATCCGCGTGCGATCAGTAGCGGTACGTGTCGGCCTTGTACGGGCCGTTCTTGTCCACGCCGATGTACGCGGCCTGTTCGTCCGTCAGTTCGGTCAGCATCGCGCCGACCTTCTTCAGGTGCAGGCGGGCGACCTTCTCGTCCAGGTGCTTGGGCAGCACGTAGACCTTGCCGGCCTCGTAGGCGTCGGGCTTGGTGAACAGCTCGATCTGGGCAATCGTCTGGTTGGCAAAACTCGACGACATGACAAAGCTCGGGTGGCCGGTGCCGCAGCCCAGGTTCACCAGCCGGCCCTTGGCCAGCAAAATGATGCGCTTGCCGTCCGGGAAGATCACATGGTCAACCTGCGGCTTGATCTCTTCCCAGGTGCATTTTTCCAGCGCCGCGACATCGATTTCATTGTCGAAATGGCCGATGTTGCAGACGATGGCCTGGTCTTTCATGGCCGCCATGTGGTCATAGGTGATGACGTTCTTGTTGCCGGTGGCCGACACGAAGATGTCGCACTTGTCGGCGGCGTATTCCATGGTCACCACCTTGTAGCCTTCCATCGCGGCCTGCAGGGCGTTGATCGGGTCGATCTCGGTCACCCACACCTGGGCGCTCAGGGCGCGCAGGGCCTGAGCCGAGCCCTTGCCGACGTCGCCGTAGCCGGCCACAAGGGCGACCTTGCCGGCGATCATCACGTCGGTGGCGCGCTTGATCGCATCGACCAGCGACTCGCGGCAGCCGTAGAGGTTGTCGAACTTGCTCTTGGTAACCGAATCGTTGACGTTGATGGCACGCAGGGCCAGCGTGCCCTTGGCGGCCATCTCGTTCAGGCGCAGCACGCCGGTGGTGGTTTCTTCCGTCACGCCGACGATGTTGGCCAGGCGGCGGCTGTACCAGGTCGGGTCAACCGCCAGCTTGGCCTTGATGGCGTTGAACAGGCAGGTCTCTTCCTCGCTGCCGGGGTAGTCGAGCAGGCTGGCATTGGCTTCGGCCTGGGTGCCCAGGTGCATCAGCAGCGTCGCGTCGCCGCCGTCGTCCAGAATCATGTTCGGGCCTTCCTCGGGTGTGCCCTTGGCGCCGGTGAACTCGAAGATGCGATGGGTGAAGTCCCAGTATTCGGCCAGCGATTCGCCCTTGATGGCGAACACGGGCGTGCCGGTGGCGGCAATCGCGGCGGCGGCATGGTCCTGCGTCGAGAAGATGTTGCACGAGGCCCAGCGCACTTCGGCGCCGAGGGCCTGCAGCGTCTCGATCAGCACGCCGGTCTGGATCGTCATGTGCAGCGAGCCGGTGATGCGGGCGCCCCTGAGCGGCTGGGCGGCGGTGAATTCCTCGCGGATGGCCATCAGGCCGGGCATCTCGGTCTCGGCGATCTTCAGTTCCTTGCGGCCCCACGCGGCCAGCGTCAGGTCGGCAATGATGTGGTCGGTGTTCAGCATGGTTTTCAAGGGGGCGTTCATAAGGCAACTCCAGTAGTCAATGTTTTCAGACGGGCAATAGCGCCACGGGCTCAGGGCCAGGATCCGGGGGTGGTGGGTACTCACTCACCCGGCACAAGGCACATGCGGGTGAGCGTGGTTGCAGATCGAAAGTCCTGAGCCTGGTCCACATGCCGTGGGTTGCAACGCTCCTCAGGAGAGGGGCCATTGTAGCCAAACTGTCCAAAAGCGGCTTTATTCCCTTTCCATTTCAATCCGATAGGTCGTTGCTTCGCCTTGCCGTGCTGCAGCCTGTTCTCCAGCTTCGCGGCTAATCTCGGATTGAAATGGAAAGGAAACAAGGGCCTGTTTTGTCCGATGCGGCGCCAAACCCGCATGCGAAAATTTGCCGATGCATCCTCTCACCGCCTGGCCGCCAGAAGCCCGTCGCCGCATCACCGGCGTATTGACCGACATCGACGACACCCTCACCACCGAGGGCGCCATCACACCGCAGGCGCTGGCCGCGCTGGCTGCGCTGAAGGCCGCCGGCTTGAGCGTCATCGCCATTACCGGCCGGCCGGTCGGCTGGAGCGAGCCGTTCGCGCTGGCCTGGCCGGTCGATGCCATCGTGGCCGAAAACGGCGCCGTGGCGCTCTATCAAAGTTTTCCAAGCGCATCAAATTTTTCAAGCCAAAAAGGCCCGCAGCGCATGCACGGCCTGCGCGAGCCGCTATCAAAAATATACCAGCAGGACGCGCCCACCCGTGCTGCCAACTTTGCCCGCATGCAAGCGGTGCTGGCGCGCATCGAGCGCGAGCTGCCGGGCGCCCGCCGCGCCACTGATTCGCCGGGCCGGGAAACCGACATCGCGATTGACCACAGCGAATTCAACCACCTGGGCGAAGCGCAGATCGCCGCCGTGGCCGGACTGATGCGAAGCGAAGGCATGCATGCCAGCGTGAGCAGCATCCACATCAACGGCTGGTATGGCGAGCACAACAAGCTGGTGGGCGCCCGCTGGATCGTCAGCGAATTGCTGGACCGCGAACTGGCCGCCGAGATGGACCAGTGGGTGTATGTGGGCGACTCGACCAACGACCAGCTGATGTTCGAGGCCTTCGGCAACAGCGTCGGCGTGGCCAACATCGCCCGCTTCGTGCCGCAGCTGGCGCACCTGCCGCGCTACGTCACCCAGGGCGAGCGCGGCGCCGGGTTTGCCGAGGTGGCGGCGGCCATCCTGGCGGCGCGACCTGAGCGCGCATTTGTTTAACCAGACTACAAATTTTGAGCATCAAACAGGCCTCTGGCGAATGCAGAATATGCGCGAACAGCTATAAATTAAATAGCAAAATTCCAGCGGCTTTGAATGCCGTGATTGAAACGCCAGGGGATTCCGCCCTGGCAGCCCTGCAGGCTCAGGGCCGGGCCGGCCTGGCCAGCGCCAGCCACTGGAGGCCGGCGCCCACGGCCGCCACCAGGATCAGGAGGCCGGCATAGCCTTCGACCGTTGCCAGCAGACCCAGCGGCGCAATCAGCAGGCCCGCCAGCATGGCCGGCACGCTGAACGCCAGGTAGCTGGCGGCATACAGCGCGGCGAACAGCTCGGCGCGCTCGTTCGGCTGCGCCAGCGGCGCCAGCGTCTGGACCAGCGCTGAAAACGCCGCGCCGAAGCCGATGCCCGCCACCACCGTGCCGGCAAAAAACACCGGCACCGAATGGCTCGCCAGCGACGCGAGCAGCAAGGCCAGTCCGGCCGCCATGCTGGTCATTCCGACGGCGCCGGCCTTGGCGGGCGGCAGGCTTTTGAGCAGCGTCGGCGAAACGGCGCCCATGCCGAACAGGGTGGCAATCGCCAGGCCGTTGACGAGGCCGCTGTGGATGCCGAAGACCTGCTGCATCAGCGAAGGCACCAGCGACAGGAACAGCCCGCCCAGCGCCCACACCGCCAGCATCACCGGCAGGCCGCGCACGAATTCGGCGCGCGCCCTGGCAGGCACCGAGATGCGCGGCACCAGCGACGCCAGCGCGCCCGGCCGGCGGGTGGCGCTTTCAGGGATGAACAGCGTGGCCAATGCGCCCATCACGCAAATGGCCGACAGCAGGCCGAACACCAGCGGCACCGGATGCGCCAGCCCCTGCACGGCCAGGCCGGTCAGCAAGGCGCCGACGGCCAGCCCGGCCAGCGGCGAGACGCTGCTGATCATCGCGCCCAGGCGCTTTTGCGAGGCCGGCGCGGCCTCCACGATGGCCGCCGTCAGGGCGCCGCTGGCCATGCCGGTCGCGACGCCCTGGATGACGCGCGCGGCGATCAGCCCGCCAATCCCCTCGGCCAGCAAAAACGCCCCCATGGCCGCAGCCTGCAGCAGCAAGGCCGCAAACACCACCGGGCGGCGGCCGACATGGTCGGACAGCGAGCCGGCCACCAGCAGCGACAGCAGCAGCGCCAGCGCATAAATCGCAAACGCCACCGTCAGCAGGGCTGGCGAAAAGCCCCACATCTGCTGGAACACCACGAACAGCGGCGACGGCGCGCTGGCGGCGGCGAAAAAAGCGAACAGCAGCAGCGCCAGCATCGGAAATGCCGCGCTGGCAGGCAGTCGCCAACGCGGCGCAGACGCTGCGGCGCCGGAAATCTGAGGGGAAGTGGCAGGGTTGTTGGCGGGGCAAGTGGCAGGCATACAGTCCTTAACGCAAACATTTTTGCTTTTGTAATTGTAGGCTAATAGTCTTTTAACGCAAATACCTTTGCATTAAGCTAAAATTGCAGCCATGAACACAGTCCAGCTCAAACGCCCCGGCGGACGCAGCGCGCAGGTGCAGGCGCTAGTGCGCACCGCGCTCGAAGAATTGGTAGCGGAACAGGGCCGCGAGCGCGTCACGGTGCCGGCGGTGGCCGAGCGAGCCGGCGTCAGCGCGTCGAGCATCTACCGGCGCTGGGGCGACCTGTCCAGCCTGCTGTCCGAAACCGCCATCCACAGGCTGGACCCGAACCGGCCGCTGCCGGACTCGGGCAACCTGAAGGATGACATTGCAGCCTGGGCCAGGGAGTTCACCCGCCACGTCGCCAAGCCGTGCAATACCTCGCTGCTGAAGGCGGCAGCGGCGCTGGCCCGCGACAAGGACTCCGACTGCCTGCACAACCGCAAGGCCGAAGCCGAGGTGCTGGTCCAGCGGGCGCGCTTGCGCGGCGAGTCCACGCCCGGCACGCAGCAGGTGATCGACCATGTGGTGGCGCCCATCGTGTTTCGCCTGCTGTTCGGCGGCGATGCCGTCACGCCCGCGCTGGCCGCCCAGCTGGTGGACGAGCTGTTCAGGCTGGCCTTGCCGGCGACGGCTTGCGCGGTTCCCATACTGGAGCGCTGAAAGGCCACGCCTTCCCGCCAGGCAACTGGCCAAGGCGGTGGACAAGAAGCCGGCCGCCCATGAAAAAACCCGGCGCATAGCCGGGTTGGTGCTTTGGGCAGGGCCGGGCGACATGCATTGCCGGCCCGCGCCCTCGATCCGTCGTCGGATCAGGAAGCGCGTGCTTTCTTGACGGCGGCGGCGCCGCTCTTCATGGTCGATTCCAGCGCTTCTTCCATTTTGGTGGCGGCGGTTTTCAGGCCCTTGCCCATGGCGGCGAATGCCTCGGGCGCCGGATGGGCTTTTTCAAACGCATCGACGCTGGAGTGGAACTGGGCAAAGCCCAGCGCCGTCACGTCCTTGAGGTTCTGAGCAGCAATCGCCAGGCCGTTTTCGGCCGAAGCCTTCATGACTTCAAAGGCAGCCTTTGGCTCCTTGATGTCCTTGAAGGAGCCGAGCGTTTCAGCCACGGCGGCTTGCGCGACCTGCGCTTGCGCCTGCGCCAACTCGCCCCAGGCCTTCAGGTTGTCCATGACCGGCTTGAACGCTTCCTGCGAAGCGGCGGGGTTGAACTTCTCGGCGTTTTCCTTGAAGCTTTTGGTGATGGATTCGAAAGACGTGTTGGTGAACATGGAAGGCTCCTTGATAAAAATGTTGCAGTGCAGCAATTATCCATGACAACAGCCCGCAGCGCCAGCTTTAAATCCAGGGTTCAGGCTCATTAATTAGAGGAAGCTCTTTACAGCCTGCGGTTTGCCAGCAGGAGGCGCCGGATTTTTCAGGCGGATGCGACAAGCCGGCACGCAGGCCAGCCGCCTTGTCACGAGCCCTTGGCCAGCCCCAGCTTTTCAATCAGGGCCTTCTCGCGCAGGAAGGTTTCCTGCGCAAACTTGCTGTAGTCGGCGGTGCTCATGTAGTTGGGCAGCATGTCGTAGCGGCCCAGGGCGGCGACATAGCTGGGTTCTTCCATGGCTTTCTTGAAGGCGTCGTGCAGCCGCTTCACGACATCGGGCGGCGTGCCCTTGGGCGCGGCAATGCCGAAGGGCGAGTTCTGCACGATGTCGTAGCCCAGCTCCTTCAGGGTCGGCGCGCTGGGGAACTTGTCCAGGCGCTTGTCGCCCCAGGTGTTGAGCACCCGCAGCTTGCCGGCCTCGACCTGCGGCGCAAAGCCGGTGCTGTCGGCAGCCGCCATGAGCTGTCCGCTGACCACCGCCAGCATCAGGTCGGCGCTGCCTTTGTAGGGGATGTGCTGCAGCTCGATGCCGGCTTTCTGGGCGATCAATTCGGTCGTCAGGTGCGGGCTGGTCAGCGTGCCGGTCGAGCCGTAGGTCAGCTTGCCGGGATTGGCCTTGGCGTAGGCCACGAAGTCGGCCCAGGTCTTGAAGGGCGAATCGGCCGGCACCACGATGCCGAAGGCATAGCCGGTGACGTTCAGGATGTAGCTCAGGTCCTTGATCGGGTCCCAGTTGATCTTGGTGGTGTAGCCCAGCCGGAACACGCCCAGCGGCACCTGGCCGATGGTGTAGCCGTCGGCCGGCGTGCTCTGCAGCTGCTGGGCCGGCAGGGTGCCGCCGGCGCCCGGCTTGTTGTCGATGATGACCGGCTGGCCGAGGATTTTCGAGGCATTGTCGGCCAGCGCCCGCATGGTGATGTCGGTCGGCCCGCCGGCCGGAAAGGCGACGATGAGCTTGATCGGGCGGACCGGAAAGGCCTGGGCCTGCGCGAAAGTCGCGCCCAGGGTGCCGAGCGCGGGCAGGGCCAGTGCGGCGGCGGATTGGAGCAGATGGCGGCGTTGCATGAAAAGGTCTCCTGAAAAGGGGGTTGTTGCCCAAGGCAAGCAGCCATCATGCGCCAGCCCCGCCCCCGCGTGCATCAGGGCAACACCTGAAAGCCTGTCGCCTGCGCGTCAGCTGGTTTTTAAGCATTTCAGGGCTGCAGCGCAGGTAGTTCCTTCGCTGTCAGCTATTGATTCAATAGCAAAATCTGCAGCCTGAAGGCAGCGGGAACACAGTTGGCAACCACTTGGCTTGGTTCCCCCTTCCCTGGCACCGGAAACAAGCCACGCGAAGACGGGGGCAAGGGCACTCAGGGCAGTGAGGTGCCGCATGAATTCAAGCCAAAACTGCCGCCAGCGCAGGCACCGCTTGCGCAAGCAGCTGCTATTTACATAGCAATCAAGCGGCAGACGACTGCCGCGCCAGCACCGGCGCCAGCGCCTTGCCGGTCGCCGTTCCCAGCGCCACCACCGCCTCGGGCGGCGCCGACGCCACCACCAGGCCGCCGGCGTTGCCGCCGTCCGGCCCCAGGTCGATGACCCAGTCGGCCTCGGCGATCACGTCCAGGTCGTGCTCGATGACGATGACGCTGTGGCCGCCGTTGACGAGACGGTGCAGCACATGGATCAGCTTTTCCACGTCGGCCATGTGCAGCCCTACCGTCGGCTCGTCGAGCACATAGAGCGTGTGCGGCGCCTTCTGGCCGCGCCGGGTGATGTCGTCCCGCACCTTGCTGAGTTCGGTGACGAGCTTGATGCGCTGCGCCTCCCCGCCCGACAGCGTGGGCGACGGCTGGCCCAGCGTCAGGTAGCCCAGCCCCACGTCTTTGAGCAGCTGCAGCGGATGGCCAATGCTGGGCATGGCGGCGAAGAAATCCACCGCTTCATCGACCTCCATCTTCAGCACCTCGCCGATGCTTTTCCCCCGCCAGGTCACGGCCAGCGTCTCGGGGTTGAAGCGGGCGCCGTGGCAGGTTTCGCACAGCACCTTCACATCGGGCAGGAAGCTCATGCCGATGGTGCGCACGCCCGCGCCCTCGCAGGTCGGGCAGCGGCCTTCGCCGGTGTTGAAGGAAAAGCGCCCGGCCGCATAGCCGCGCGCCTTGGCCTCCAGCGTGTCGGCAAACAGCTTGCGGATGGTGTCCCAGAAGCCGATGTAGGTCGCCGGGCAGGAGCGCGGGGTCTTGCCGATGGGCGTCTGATCGACTTCGAGCACCCGGTCCACCGCCGCATAGCCGGTGACGCCATGGCAGCCGGTCCAGGCCGGATGCTGGCCGATGTCGTCGGCGTCGCGGCCGGCCCGGGTCGAGCGCAGGGTGACGCCGGCGTGGACGTTGGCCAGCAGCACATCGCGGGCCAGGGTGGATTTGCCGGAGCCCGAGACGCCGGTGACCGCGACCAGCCGGAACAGCGGCACATCGATGGAGACGTTTTGCAGGTTGTGCAGGCTGGCGTTGACGACGCCGAGCCAGGCGGTTTGCGCGCTGGCGACGGCGGGCGCGGCGTTGTGCAGCGCGCTGGCCGTGGCGGCGGCGACTTTCAGCGCCTGGGCCTTGAGCGCGGCTTGTTTGGCTTTGCTCAGGGGCCTGGCAGGAGCTGCGCCTGGAAGAACCGCCGAATCGGGAATCGGGGCGCCCCCACCCCCGCCCTCCCCCAGCGGGGGATGGAGTGAAGAAAGGGAAAAGTCGGCCTCGCTCCCTCCCTTGCTGCGGGAGGGTTGGGGTGGGGGCAGTTCCGTCACGCGCCGCGCATGCAAGGGATGAATCAAGGGATTCGCCAGATAGCGCCCGGTCAGCGACTCGGGCACGCCCGAGAGCTGCGCCGCCGTGCCCTGCGCCACCAGCTGGCCTCCGCGCTTGCCGGCGCCGGGGCCGATGTCGATGATGTTGTCGGCGCGTCGGATCGTGTCCTCGTCATGCTCGACCACCACCAGCGTGTTGCCGCGCTCGCTGAGCTTGCCTAAAGCGCCCAGCAGGATCTGGTTGTCGCGCGGGTGCAGGCCAATCGTCGGCTCGTCGAGCACGTAGCAGACGCCCTGCAGGTTCGAGCCGAGCTGCGCGGCCAGCCGGATGCGCTGGGCCTCGCCGCCCGACAGCGTGGGCGCGCCCCGGTCGAGCGTGAGGTAGCCCAGGCCGACGTCTTCGAGAAATTCAAGCCGGCTTTTGATCTCGGGCACCAGGTCGCGGGCGATGCCGGCCTCGCGCCCGACCAGCGCCAGGCGATCAACCCAGCGGCGCACGTCGGTGACGCTTAGGCGGGCGATGGCGGTGATGGGCCAGCCGGGGCCCGCGCTGCCCTCGCCCGACGGCAATTCATGCTCCAAACCGGCTGTAGCGCAAGCAACGCCTGCGTCATCAGCTATCAATTTTGAAAAACCACCGCCAAACCGCACGGCGCGCGCCGCCCGGTTGAGCCGGGTGCCCTGGCACGCCGGGCAAACCGTATCGAGCACCTCCTCCTCCGTCTCGGGCTCGCCGAAGGTCTTTTCGCGGCCCTTGTTGTCATCGGTGCCCAGCACCGAATCGTCGAAGGCCTGGCGCTGGTCCTTGGTCAGCTTGACGCCGGTGCCGACGCAATCCGGGCACCAGCCGTGCTTGCTGTTGTAGCTGAACAGGCGCGGGTCGAGTTCGGGGTAGGACGTGGCGCAGACCGGGCAGGCGCGCTTGGTCGAGAAAGCTTCGAGCCTGCCAATCGCCTGGGTGCTGGCGCCGTCCGTCATCGCCTGCTGCAGGCCGTCAAGCGGCGCCAGCACATGCACCACGCCTTTGCCATGCTCCAGCGCAGTCGCCAGCGCCAGCCGCAGTTCAGCTTCGTTCTCGGGCGTGACATGGATATCGGCTATCGGCAATTCAACCGTGTGCTCCTTGAAACGGTCGATGCGCGGGAATTTCGTGGTCGGCAAAAACTCGCCATCGACCCGCAGATGGGTGTAGCCGCGCGGCCGCGCCCAGTCGGCCAGTTCGGTATAGACGCCCTTGCGGTTCATCACCAGGGGGCTGAGCAGGCCGATGTGCTGGCCCCGGTAGGTTTTGAGCAGCTGGGCGGCGATGCTCTCGGGGCTTTGCGGCATGACCGCCGCGCCGTCTTTAACGCAGTGCTGGATGCCGAGCTTGACGTACAGCAGGCGCAGGAAATGCCAGACCTCGGTCGTCGTGCCGACGGTCGATTTGCGCCCGCCCCGCGACAGCCGCTGCTCGATGGCCACGGTGGGCGGAATGCCATAGACCGCATCGACCTCGGGCCGGCCGGCCGGCTGCACGATGCTGCGGGCATAGGCATTGAGCGACTCCAGGTAGCGGCGCTGGCCTTCGTTGAACAGGATGTCGAAGGCCAGCGTCGATTTGCCGGAGCCGCTGACGCCGGTGACCACATTGAACTTGCCGCGCGGAATATCGACCGACAGGCTCTTGAGGTTGTTTTCCTTGGCGTTGACGATCTGGATCAGGTTGGAGAACGCCGGCCGGGTCTTCCAGGCCCTGGGGCGCTGCTCCTCGACCTGGTGGATCTGGTTCATGGCGGCTTCATACTCGCGCAGCGCCAGCGCGGTGTGCGACGTGGGATGCTCGCGCACCACTTCGGGCGGCCCTTCGGCCACCAGCAGGCCGCCGCCCTCGCCGCCTTCGGGCCCCAGGTCGATCAGCCAGTCGGCCGAGCGGATCACGTCCAGGTTGTGCTCGATGATGATGAGCGAATGGCCGGCCTCCAGCAGCCGGCGCAGGGCGCGCATCAGCTTGGCGATGTCGTCGAAATGCAGGCCGGTGGTCGGCTCGTCGAACAAAAATAGCGTGCCGCGAGCCGGGCGCATCAGCGCCAGCCCCTGCTTGCTCAAGGTTGCCCGGCCGGCGGTCTTGCTGGCGCCGGCCAGAAAACCGGCCAGCTTGAGCCGCTGGGCCTCGCCGCCCGACAGCGTAGGCACAGGCTGGCCGAGCTTGACGTATTCCAGCCCGACATCGACGATGGGCTGCAGGGCGCGCATGACCTCTCGGTCCTGCGCAAACAGCTCCACGGCTTCGCTGACGGTCAGGTCCAGCACATCGGCCACGTTGAGCAACCTTGATTT
>JAQGNK010000545.1 GCA_028291905.1 Polaromonas sp. | reverse complement strand
CGCGCCCGGCGCGCCACCTGACCGGAGAGACCCCTTGGACCTGAACTTCACCCCCGAAGAACTGGCCTTTCGCGCCGAGATCCGCGCCTGGGTGGCGGAGAACCTGCCCAAGGACATCAGCCACAAGGTGCACAACGCGCTGCGCCTGTCCAAGGACGATCTGCAGCGCTGGGCCAAGATCCTCGGCAAGCAGGGCTGGCACGGCTGGGCCTGGCCGAAGCAGTTCGGCGGCCCGGGCTGGAACGCGATCCAGCGCCACCTGTTCGAGGAGGAATGCGCGCTCGCCGGCGCGCCGCGCGTGGTCCCCTTCGGCCCGGTGATGGTGGCGCCGGTCATCATGGCCTTCGGCAGCCCCGAGCAGCAGCAGCGCTTTTTACCCGGCATCGCCAGCGGCGAAGTCTGGTGGAGCCAAGGCTACAGCGAGCCGGGCGCCGGCTCCGACCTGGCCTCGGTCAAGTGCAAGGCCGAGCGCCAGGGCGACAAGTACATCGTCAACGGCCAGAAGACCTGGACCACGCTGGGCCAGTACGGCGAATGGATTTTCTGCCTCGTTCGCACTTCTACCGAGGGCAAGCCGCAGACCGGCATCAGCTTTTTGCTGATCGACATGAAATCGCCCGGCGTCACGGTGCGGCCGATCAAGCTGCTCGACGGCGAGGCCGAGGTCAACGAGGTCTGGTTCGACAATGTCGAAGTGCCGGCCGAGAACCTGATCGGCCAGGAAAACAAGGGCTGGACCTATGCCAAGCACCTGCTCAGCCACGAGCGCACCAACATCGCCGACGTGAACCGCTCCAAGCGCGAGCTGGAACGCCTCAAGCGCATTGCCAAGGCCGAAGGCGTGTACGACGACCTGCGCTTTCGCGACGAGATCGCCAAGCTCGAGGTCGATGTGGTGGCGCTGGAAATGCTGGTGCTGCGGGTGCTGTCGGCCGAGAAGTCGGGCAAGAATTCGCTCGACATCGCCGGCCTGCTCAAGATCAAGGGCAGCGAAATCCAGCAGCGCTACAGCGAGCTGATGATGCTGGCCGCCGGCCCGTTCAGCCTGCCCTTCATCGAGGAAGCCATGGAAGCGGGCTGGCAGGGCGACTTCCCCGGCGGCGAAGTGGCCGATGCGCCGCTGGCCTCGACCTATTTCAACCTGCGCAAGACGACGATCTACGGCGGCTCCAACGAGGTGCAGCGCAACATCGTCGCGCAGTTCGTGCTCGGCTGAAAACAAGATTTAAAGGATACGCATCATGGATTTTGATTTCAACGACGACCAGGAATCGCTGCGCGACGCGGTGCGCAAGTGGGTTGACAAGGGCTATGACTTCGAGCGCCGACGCGGCATTGCGGCCGCCGGCGGATTCTCGCGCGAGGCCTACGGGCAGCTGGCCGATCTGGGCCTGGCCGGGCTCTACATTCCAGAGGACGACGGCGGCATGGGCATGGGCCCGGTCGAGGGCATGGTCGTGATGGAGGAGCTCGGGCGCGGCATGGTGCTGGAGCCGCTGGCCCAGACGCTGATCGCCGGCGCGGTGCTGTCCGGCTACGCGCCGGAGGATGTCAAGTCGGCCTGGCTGCCGAAAATAGCCTCCGGCGAAAGCCTGGTGGTGCTGGCCTGGCAGGAGCGGGCAGCGCGCTACGATTTCAAGAAATGCGAGGCAAAATCGATGCCAGCGCAGGGCGGCCATACGCTGACAGCTATCAAAAGCATAGTATCCGCCGGCGACCAGGCCGATGCCTTCATCGTGCCCGCGCTGGCCGGCGAAACCATGGCGCTGTTTTTGGTCGAGCGCTCGGCGGCCGGCGTCACCACGCGCGGCTACGTCACGCAGGACGGCGCCCGCGCCGCCGAAGTCGTGCTGGACAACGCGCCGGCCACGCTCATCACGCTCGATGGCTCGACTGCACTGGCGCATGCCATCGACATCGGCATTGCCGCCACCTGCGCCGAAGCCGTCGGCGTGATGGACAAGACGCTGGCGGTCACCGTTGAATACATGAACACCCGCAAGCAGTTCGGCGTGGTCATCAGCAGCTTCCAGGCGCTGCGCCACCGCGTGGCCGACATGAAGATGCAGCTCGAACTCGCCCGCTCGATGAGCTACTACGCCTCGCTCAAGCTCAATGCACCGGCCGAAGAACGCCGCCGCGCCCTGGCCCGGGCCAAGTACCAGCTCGGCGTGTCGATGCGCTTCGTCGGCCAGCAGGCGGTGCAGCTGCACGGCGGCATCGGCGTAACCGACGAGTACATCGTAAGCCACTACTTCAAGAAGCTGACGCAGCTGGAGATGACGTTCGGCGACTCGATGCACCAGCTCGGCGAGGTGTCAGCCCGCATGCAGGAAACGGCGGGCGTGTTTGCCTGAAAGCCCGACCTGTTCCATGACATGAAAAAGGGCCTTCGCAGGCCCTTTTCTTTTTTCAGCACCCCGCAGGCGTCGCTGCGCATTGCCCCGTCAGATCAGCAAGCGCGACGACTTCGGGACATGCGCCATCAAAAACTCCATCTGGTCGGCCAGGATGCGGCGGTTGCGCAGGATGAAGTCTTCCCACAGGCTGGGCACGTA
>JAQGNK010000127.1 GCA_028291905.1 Polaromonas sp. | reverse complement strand
GTGGACATCGTGCGCATCGACCATTTCCGGGGCTTTGCCGGCTACTGGGAAATCCCGGCCAGCGAGCCGACCGCCATCCGGGGCCGCTGGCTGCCCGGCCCCGGCGCCGCGCTGTTCCACGCCATCGAGGCCGCGCTGGGCGAACTGCCCATCATTGCCGAAGACCTGGGCGTCATCACGCCCGACGTCGATGCGCTGCGCCATGAATTCAGCCTGCCCGGCATGCGCATCCTGCAGTTCGCCTTCGACGAGGCCGGCGACAACACCAACAGCTACCTGCCGCACAACTACGACCGCAACACCGTGGCTTACACCGGCACGCATGACAACAACACCAGTCAGGGCTGGTGGGCCGAGGCCTCGCCCGCGCTGCGCCGGCAGGTGCGGGCCTACCTGGACACGGACACCGACCACGACATCCACTGGCAACTGATCCGCGCCGCCTGCGCCAGCGTTGCCGACACCGTGATTCATCCGCTGCAGGACGTGCTGGGCCTGGGCGCCGAGCACCGCATGAACCTGCCCGGCGAGGGCGAAGGCCACTGGGCCTGGCGCTTCGGCTGGGAGCAGGTGCAGCCGTGGCATGCGGAGCGGCTGGCGCGGCTGGGGGGGCTTTACCGGCGGGATTGATGAGCAGGTCGCTGGCGTTTACCGCAGGTCAGGGCCTGCGCTTTTTCAGTTTTTATTTGGCCTTGAAATAAGCATTAAATTGGCCTATAGCGCATGTATTTCCTTCGCTTGTAGCTATTAAAAACATAGCGTGTTGCAACTCTGGGAAGAAACGCGAACCACCATGCCGACACCGAGACAGCCAATATCAGCAGGGACTTGAAACCCTTGATCGTTGCGATTTTAGAAAATGCGAACCACTGCCAACAACCAGCCCACGTCGCCCCAGGCATGACCTGTCCGAAAACGGCCAGCCAGCGCAAAACCGCCGCCGTATCATCCCTGCATGACCACACCAAATGCCCTGCTGGCCGACGATGACTGCTACCTCGCCCTGAAGGCGAAGGACGCCCGCTTCGACGGCAGCTTTTTCACCGCCGTCACCTCGACCGGCATCTACTGCCGGCCGGTCTGCAGCGTCAAGACGCCGCTGCGCAAGAACTGCCGGTTTTTTCGCCACGCGGCGCAGGCCGAGAGCGCGTGCTTTCGGCCCTGCCTGCGCTGCCGGCCCGAGCTGGCGCCGCATTCGGTGGGCTGGTGCATTCAGGACGCGTCTTTCATGCTGGCGCACCAGGCTGCCCGGCTGCTCGACGAGCCGCAAGCCTGGGGCGATGAGGCGCCGTCCATCGAAAAGCTGGCCGAGCGCCTGGGCGTGAGCGACCGCCATGTGCGGCGGATTTTCGAGGCCCAGTTCGGCGTCACGCCGCTGCAATACCTGCAGACCCGGCGCCTGCTGACGGCCAAGCAGCTGCTGGCCGACACCGACCTGCCGATCACCCAGGTGGCGTTGGCCAGCGGCTTTGCCAGCGTGCGCCGCTTCAATGCCGCATTCGTGCAGCACTACCAGCTCAATCCGACCGACATGCGCCGGCAGTCGCCCCGGCCGGGCAGCGAAGGCGTGACGGTCCGGCTCGGCTACCGGCCGCCCTACGACGTGGCGGCGATGCTGGCGTTTTTCGGCAAGCGCAGCATCAACGCTATTGAATTCATAGCTGGTGGCGCAGACGCTCCCTGCGCGGGAAGGACATTTGGCATTGAATCGGGCGGCAGGCTGCATGCCGGCTGGCTGCTGGCGACCTTTGACGAGCCGCGCAGCCAGCTGGTGCTGCGCGTGAGCGATTCGCTGCGGGAGGTGCTGCCGCTGGTGATTCGCCGGGTGCGCGCCATGTTCGACCTGGACGCCGACCCGGCGGCCATCAACGGCGTGCTGCAGGCCAGTTTTCCGGGCGGCGACGGACTGCGCGTGCCCGGCGCGCTCGACGGCTACGAGCTGGCGGTGCGCGCCGTGCTGGGCCAGCAGATCACGGTGGCAGCGGCCCGCACGCTGGCGCAGCGGCTGGTGGACCGCTTCGGCGAGCCGATTGAAACGCCGTGGCCGCAGCTGACGCGCCTGTTCCCCGCACCCGCCGTGCTGGCCCATGCCGGCGGCGATGCGCTGGGCCAGCTCGGCATCGTCAAGCAGCGCCAGGCGGCCATCGTCGGCATTGCGCAAGCCGTGGCCGGGCAGCGGCTGCAGCTGCACGGCGGCGCCGATGTCAACGCGACGGTTGCTGCCCTGAAAGAATTGCCCGGCATCGGCGACTGGACGGCGCAGTACATCGCCATGCGCGCCCTGCGCTGGCCCGATGCGTTTCCGGCCGGCGACGTGGCGCTGCACAAGGCGCTGGGTGTGCAGTCGCTGAAAAATCCGGCGAAGGAAGCCGGGCTGGCCTCAAGCCGCTGGAAGCCGTGGCGCAGCTATGCGGTCATCCGCGCCTGGAGCGGCTTGCTGGACGCCGCGACACCTGCGCCAAAAATGACGCAAACGCTGCCGCAGCCACACGCCATCATTCGAGGAAATGCTACCGGATTAATAGCAGCCTGCGCAGACCCGGTAAGCGCCAGGGCAGTAAATCGCTTGTAAAACAGATTGCAGCCCAGGCTGCAGCCCCGCCAAGCCCATCCTGAATTCCTATTTCCCAGGAGAACACGTCATGAAATTCCATTCCTCCACCGTACAGACCCGCGTTCCCAGCCCGCTCGGCGCCATCGCCATCGCCGCCACCGACAAGGGACTGGCCGGGCTGTGGTTTGCCGAAGGCCAGCGCTATTTGCCCGCCTGGCTCACCGGCCCCGCCGCCTGGCCCCAAGCCACGGATCATCCGGTGCTGCGGCTGGTCGGCCAGCAGCTGGGCGAGTATTTCGCTGGTCAACGCACTAGGTTTGACCTGCCGCTGGACCTGGGGCACGGCACGGCTTTCCAGCAGCAGGTCTGGCAGGCGCTGCTGGCGATTCCGCAGGGCAGCGTCATCAGCTACGGCGAAGTCAGCCGCCGCATCGGTAACCCGACGGCGGTGCGGGCGGTGGGCGGCGCCATTGGCCGCAATCCGGTCAGCATCATCGTGCCCTGCCACCGGGTCCGGGGCAGCAACGGCACGCTGACCGGCTATGCCGGCGGGCTGGAGCGCAAGGCCGCCCTCCTGCGGCTCGAAGGCGCGATGGCCGAGGCGCTGCTGTGAACGCCCGCTCCTCTTCCATCGTTGCGCCAGCTGCAATCGGCGCAGGCGCGGCCAGCCCGAAAAGCTGGGCCCTGGACTTCGTGCTGCTGGCGGCCATCTGGGGCTCGTCGTTCCTGTTCACGCGGATGGGCGCCGTCGAGTTCGGCCCGCTGCCGACAGCTGCCGTCCGGGTGGCAATTGCGTCGCTGTTTTTGCTGCCGCTGGTGTGGCTGCGTGGCCTGCTGCCGGTGCTGCGGCACAACTGGCGGCGGATTTTTTTCATCGGCCTGCTCAACTCGGGCATCCCGTTCGCCTGCTTTGCGTTTGCCCTGCTGTCGATCAGCACCGGGCTGTCGGCCATCCTGAATGCCACGGTGCCGATGTTCGGCGCGCTGGTCGCCTGGGCCTGGCTCAAGGACAAGCCGACCGGCTGGTGCATTCTGGGGCTGCTCATCGGCTTTGCCGGCGTGGCGCTGCTGGCCTGGGACAAGGCCAGCTTCAAGCCCGGCGCATCGGGCGTGGCGCCGGGCTGGGCCGTGCTGGCCTGCCTGTTCGCCTGTGTTTGCTACGGCATTTCGGCCAGCTACACCAAGCGCTACCTGGCCGGCCTGCCGCCACTGGTGACCGCCGCCGGCAGCCAGATCGGCGCCACGCTGGGCCTGGCCCTGCCGGCGCTGTGGCTGTGGCCGGCGCGCATGCCGGGCGCATCGGCCTGGCTGGCGCTGGCGGCAGTGGGCGTGGTGTGCACCGGCATCGCCTACATCCTGTTTTTCCGGCTGATCGAGAATGCCGGCCCGCCGCGCGCGCTGTCGGTCACGTTTCTGGTGCCGGTGTTCGCGGTGCTGTACGGCGCGCTGTTCCTGGACGAGTCGGTCACGCCGTGGATGGTGGGATGCGCCGGCGTGATCGTGCTGGGCACCGCGCTGTCCACCGGGCTGCTGAAACCAGGGGCCAGGCGCGTACCGGACGCTTGAGGCTTGCAGCCGCTTACTACGACAAGGCGCCGGCCACCACGTTGATGCTGAGCGCCACCACCAGCATGTTGAAGCCGAACGACAGCACGCTGTGCACCAGCGTCAGCCGGCGCATCTCGCGCGAGGTGACCTGTACATCGGACACCTGCGAGGTCATGCCGACCACATAGGCGTAGTACAGAAAGTCGAAATAGTCCGGATCGAGCCCGCCGGGAAATGACAGGCCGGGGCCGTCGGGCTCCTTGCGCTTTTCTTCCTGGTAATAACGATGGGCATAGCGAAACGCAAAAATCGTCTGGATGAACAGCCAGGAGGCGATCAGCGCCACCACCGGCACCGCCACGTGCAGCATGCGCCTGACGCCCGATAAATCCTTGGCCTGCTGCATCACCACCACAATCGCCGCCACGCAGGCCATGGCAGCCAGCAGCATTAGCAGAAACAGCACCACGCTGGGCTCGTCCTGCGCCTGCGCCCGCTCGCGGGTGCGCCTGGCATCGAAGCGCTCGCACAGCCACCAGGCCAGCGCCAGGTAAACCGCCATGCCCACGATCCAGCCCAGCAGTCCGCGAAACTGCCAGGCCATCGGTATCGGGGCCAGCCCCGTGGCCACGGCGGCAGCCAGGCCATAAAACAGGCGCTCGGCCCCATTGGTCTCGGATAGATGTTCGCGCATGGCGCCGATTGTGGCCGAGCCGGCAGCGGTCAATAATCAAGGCTTGACTCCGCCAGACCAAGCGCTCGCCATGCCCAAGAAAAAACACCCAAGAAAAATTCATATTGCACGCCAGGGGGTGATTTATTCGCTGGTGCTGTGCGCGGCGATCCTGCTGCTGGGCGGCGCCGGCTTCTGGCTGCTTGATCCGGGCGTCAAGACGCTGGCCGATGGCCTGTGGCTGGCCTTCACCACGGCAGCCACGGTGGGCTACGGCGACATGGTGCCCAGCACCCATGCGTCGCGCATGTTCGCGGTCATTGTGGTGCTGCTCGGGCTGGCGGTGCTGTCGCTGGCCACCGCGTCGCTGGCGGCGATTTTTGTCGAGAAGGATGTCGAGGAAGGCGAAGAGCGCCAGATCGAGCACGAACTGATGCGCGAGGTCAGGCAGCTGCGCGAGGAGGTGCGGCTGATGCGCCAGGAAATTGGCGGTGAAAAAGCCGGAACGACGCGCCTGTCAACACCTGATGTGGTCCACACACCAGAACGTCGGCATGCCCAATAAAAAAACCGCTGCAAACGATGGTTTGCAGCGGTTTTTCCGTATTACTGGCGGAGCGGACGGGACTCGAACCCGCGACCCCCGGCGTGACAGGCCGGTATTCTAACCAACTGAACTACCACTCCTGGTAGACAACGTTCGCTTCTTGCGAAGCCAAGTGCTGACGACTTGTTTTACCAACTTCACTCATGTGAAACTGGTGACCCTAAGGGGATTCGAACCCCTGTAGCCACCGTGAAAGGGTGGTGTCCTAGGCCTCTAGACGATAGGGTCTAAACCTTGGAACTTCCGGCGCAGACTAATTTCAACCTGCCAAAAATCTCTAAACTCTTTTCAACAACCTTGGTGGAGGTAAACGGGATCGAACCGATGACCTCTTGCATGCCATGCAAGCGCTCTCCCAGCTGAGCTATACCCCCGTATCATCAATTGCTTGATAACCTGTCGAGCCTCAAATTATAGCGAGAAAATTCAGCTTTTTCAAATTTTCAAACTAAATTCAGTTTACCGACAACTTTTTCTTTTCCCATGAGTTCAATGACCGCATCCAGCGAAGGCGTTTGCGGCGTCCCCATCAGCAGCACCCGCACCGGCATGGCCAGTTGCGGCATCTTCAGGCCGGTCTCCACCAGCACCTGCTTGATCGCCACAGCAATGGCCGCCTTGTTCCACTCGCAATCGGCCAGCGCCCGGGCCAGCCTGGCAAGCGCGGGCCTTACCGCGTCGGTCACATGCTTGTCCATTTCTTCGGCAGCAGCTTGCCCGCCGGTGACGAGCAATTGAAGCCAGCCCGCCAGCTCGACCAGCGTGCTGCAGCGGTCCTTGAACAGGCTGCAGCCGCGCTCCAGCCAATCGGCAGCCTGCGCCGGCACGCCTTGCGCGGCCAGGAAAGGCTGCACCAGTCCGGCCAGCGCGTCGTCGGCGGTTGCCTTCAGGTGCTGGGCATTGACCCAGCGCAGCTTGGCGTCGTCGAACTGCGCGGCGCTCTTGCCGAGGTGGTCCAGGTTGAACCACTGCAGGAATTGCTCGCGGCTGAAGATTTCATCATCGCCGTGGCTCCAGCCCAGGCGCGCCAGGTAGTTCACCATGGCGTCGGGCAGATAGCCCTCGGCGGCGTACTGCGTCACCGGCTTGGCGCCGTTGCGCTTGCTCAACTTCTCGCCCTGCTCGTTCAGCACGGTCGGCAGATGGGCGTACACCGGCACGTCCCGGCCCAGGGCGCGCAGGATGTTGATCTGGCGCGGCGTGTTGTTCACATGGTCGTCGCCCCGGATCACATGGGTGATGGCCATGTCCATGTCATCGACCACGACGCAGAAGTTATAGGTCGGCGTGCCGTCGGGCCGGGCAATCACCAGGTCGTCGAGTTCGTCGTTGCTGATCTCGATGCGGCCCTTGACCTTGTCGTCCCAGACCACCGAGCCGCCCTGCGGATTCTTGAAGCGCAGCACCGGCTGCACGCCTTCGGGAATGGGCGGCAGCGCCTTGCCCGGCGCGGGCCGCCAGGT
This sequence comes from Polaromonas sp., assembly GCA_028291905.1. GTDB lineage: Bacteria > Pseudomonadota > Gammaproteobacteria > Burkholderiales > Burkholderiaceae_C > Polaromonas. The sequence goes on along the minus strand of JAQGNK010000127.1, from coordinate 194 downwards.
GCCGTCGTAGCGCGGCTTTTCCTTCGCCGCCGTCTGGGCTTCGCGCAGCGCGTCCAGCTCGGCCATGCTCATGTAGCAGGGATACACGTGGCCGGCTTGCTGCATCTCGGCCAGCACCGCCTTGTAGCGGTCCATGCGCCGCATCTGGTAGAACGGGCCTTCGTCGTAGTCCAGCCCGAGCCAGCGCATGCCTT
>JAQGNK010000098.1 GCA_028291905.1 Polaromonas sp. | reverse complement strand
GAGCAAAAGCTGTTCTCGCTGGAAACCGCCATCTACAAGATGACCGGCCTGTCGGCGCGCAATTTCCGGCTCCATCAGCGCGGCCAGCTCCAGGTCGGCTGGCATGCCGATGTGGTGGTGTTTGACGCGGCCCGGGTGCGCGACGTGGCGACCTACGAGGCGCCGCTGGCGGTGTCCGAAGGGATTGAGAGAGTGTTTGTGAATGGCGCGCTGGCCTACAGCCCCGGTCCGGCGTTAGCGGCCGGCTGCCGTGTCCAGGCGCGGGCCGGCCAGCTGCTCAAGCGCCATGCCACGCCCCTGCCTGGCGGGTTTTCGGGGTAGGCGGTCGGGCGGACCATCAAGCCGCCAGAGCATATTGGTTTGACGCCGCATGCAAATTTTTAGCATCAAATATGCCTCTTGCGCAAGCAGAGCCTGCACAAAATGCTATAAATTCAGTAGCATCACCGCCTGGGCCCGCGTGCGCACGCCGAGCTTGCGGAACAGGTTCTTGATGTGCGTGTTGACGGTCTTCTCACTGATCTCCAGGCGCGCGCCGATCGCTTCGCTGGTGTGGCCCGCTGCGATCAGCTCAAGCACTTGCGTCTCGCGCTCGGACAACTTCTCCTTGGTTTCGCTGCGCTTGAGGGCCGCACCGCTTTTGACCGCGGGCTCGAGTTTGCCCAGCAGCCTGCGCGCCAGGGAAGGCGTGATGGATAAGCCGCCATTGACCACCTGAAGGACATCCTGCGCAAAGTTGCCGAACCAGGAGTTCTTGACCAGGTACCCGGTGGCGCCCAGCCCGAACGCCTTGAGCGCGTGCTGCTCATCCTCCATGGCCGAGATGACAACCGCCTCGGCCAGGGGGCGCATGGCCTTCATGTGCTTGATCAGGGAAAAGCCAGTGCCGTCGCCCAGGTTCAGGTCCACCAGCAGCACGTCAAAGTCATGCTGGCCGATCAGGCGGCGCCCGTCCTTGACGCTGGCGCCCTGGCCGAGCAGGTTAATGCGCAGGTCAGCGAGCAGCTCGTGCGCGATCACGCGGCTCATGTTGGCGTCGTCATCGACCAGCAGCACACGCACGGGTTTGTCCGCCTGGCCGGCAAGAAAGCCCGGCCACATGGAGGGCGAGCCGCTGGGCGGGGCGAAGTAATGCCGCGCCGAGGGGCCCTTGCCCGTTGTTAAAAACTCTGACATGCTTTTAAAACTCCTCAGCCTGAGATGCCTTGCAAATAACGACGCCTGCGCCTGGACTCGGCTTGTCTATGCTGGAGGGCAGTAGCATGAGCAGCAGCAAGAGCAGTCGCTACTTGCTGAGCCTTGCTGCAATTCGGTTTTGCCCTCAGTCAATTTACTTTTGTTCAGTCTGAGTTGACACATACAAGCTCACATAAAGTAAAGTTTCGTGACAAATTACCTATTCATGTGTCAGAAATTCACCATATCTTTTAAACGCAAACGAGTCGGCCTTTCAAACTCTTAGGTCCTTTGATTTGCCTGGTCCTTGATTCCTAGAGCGGCCTCACCCTGACTGGCAATAGCCGCAGTGGCGAATGTAGCGCTGGCACTCCTGGGCAGAAAACCTGTCGAGCAGCGAGCCGATGGTGTTCCACAGTGTCTCCATCGTGCGGGCCTGGGCGCTGCGCAGCATCGCCTTGAGCTTGGCGAATACCTGCTCGATGGGATTGAAGTCCGGGCTGTACGGCGGCAGGTAGCGCAGCGCCGCACCCGCGGCCTCGATGGCTGGCTTGACGCCGGCGACCTTGTGCGAGCTCAGGTTGTCCATCACCACGGTGTCGCCCGCGCGCAGCGCGGGCACTAAAAACTGCTCTACCCAGGCCACGAAGGCTGCCCCGTTGATGGGCCCATTGAGCACCAGCGGCACCAAGCAGCCCGTGCGGGCCCAGCGCACACACCAGCGTCGTGGTGTGCCGGTGCCCGGCAGGCGCATCGCCCAGGCAGCGCTGGCCCCTGGGCGAGCGGCCACGCAGGGGCGCCATGCTGGCACTCGCCCAGGTTTCATCGAGAAAGATCAGCCGCCCCTGCCCGAGTTCGCTCTGCCCGGCGGCCCAGTCCGTGCGCGCCTGCGCGACGTCGCTTCGGTTCTGCTCGCTGGCGCGCAGGCTCTTTTTTTTAGCCTCAAGCCCAAGCGCTTCAAGGTGTTGTGCATTGTGGTCTGCCCGACCTGAACGCCGTGCACCTGGCACACCCACTGGCACAGCTGCACCAAGGTCTGCTCGGGCGCCAAGGCGACTTGCGCCAGCAGCGCCTCCTGCAGCCCGCCCAGGCGCAGCGGCACATGGTTGACCTGCGCCCCCGCGCTGGTCTGCCCCAGCCGGCTTGAGCGCGAACGCACCCGCCAGACGTAGGTGGTGCTCACGCCAAAGCGCTCGGCCACCTCGCCCAGCGTCCCCGTGGCCGCCAGCACCCGCTCGCGCAGGTGCTGGGCATAGGCCTGACCCCTTCGCCAAGACGACATCATGGCTTGCCTCCAAAAAGCAGCCTTGGATCATCTATTTTCGGCTCGGGTTCCCTCAATGGCTTTCTAGTCAGGGTGAGACTGCTCTAATGGCCTCAGCCCGCTGGTTCAAGAAGCCGCAAAGCTCATCAAGCTGCCATGGCCGTTCAGGCCAGACACTCTGGCACCCGGGGAACCAGCCCATCTTTCAGGGCACGCTTGTCACGGCTGCCGGGTAAGGGCCTGGGTGGCCTTGGCGTGCCATCTCGGCGGCCGCGTCTAGAAGGCACACTGCCAGTCGCGCCCATGCGCAAGATTCATCGCTTTTCAAAAGTCCAGCGGGCCACCATCATCAAATTCATCATGCCGGGTCAACGGCTGGGTATCAGGCGGGTACTGGGACTCATGAGGCTGAAGTTCATACGGCCTGCGCTCCAAAGCCTTGCGTTTGCGCGTCACATGGTAGGCGGTCAAGACGTGGCTGGCCACCAAGTCCAGCGCAGGACGGGCTGCGCCTTCCTTGTCGAGCCAGGCCTTGGGCGTGAGGGTGCCGGCCAGCGCCACGGCGTCGCCCTCGCTAAGGGCCAGCAGGGCTTCGCAAGCAGCCTGACTGAAGGCGATGACATTGATAAACACATCGCTGTCGCCCGCATGCGCGCGCACCCTGGCGGTCTCATACGGCTTGCCTGTCCTGGCGATCTTTTGGGCGGGCTGGCCGTGCAGCTTGCCTGATATCAAGGCTTCAATCATTGAGTAAACTCCAAAGGGAAGATTGCAGGCCGCACGCATGGCCTATGGCGCGTGAATATCTCGAGGATACCGGTGCTGCTGACCGGCTCCTGATCGGCGCGGCCAATGACTCGGCGCTAAGCGCCAAGGACCTGTACAAGATCTGCCGGGCACACATGGCCAGGAGCTTGCCGGGCATCGAGATCGCCTAGATGGGGCCGAACACGCTGCGCAACACCTGCATCAGCTTGTGGCTCAGCCAGGGCATGCCTTTGAGCGAAGTGCTGCGCCGCTGCGGCCTCAAGGACCCGGGCGTGCTCATCCGGCTGCAACGGCATGTCAATTCCAACGCCGCGCTCCAAACCACGGGCCAGCGCGAACAGGGCGGTTAGTTTCGCCTTAGATGATGGCTTACGTGGCCTGGCTGCAGATGATTAGCGGCTGGTCTGGCCGTGTTTGTGCTGGGCTTGCGCCACTTCGGGGCAGCCCGCACGGGAGCGGTATTTCTCCATCGCGCCTTTTGCCAGTGTTGCTCTGGCGATTGCAGTCCTGGGTGAGCCTTAGATTTTGCTGAGGTGCTCAACAAGGATGGCGCTGCCAATGCCAATGAGCATGAGGCCGCCCAACATTTCGGCACGCTTGCCGACCATTGTGCCCAGTACCCTGCCCACCATTACGCCGACAGTGACCATCACAAAGGTGGTGAGCCCGATGGCTGCGGCAATTAGCAAGATGTCTTCGTTGAGAAAGGCCAGTCCCACGCCCACCACCATGGCGTCGATGCTGGTGGCAAAGCCGGTGAGCGCGAGCAGCCAGAACCCGTGGCGGTTCGGTTTTTCCTGCGCGTCCTCACTAGACGCCGCAAAGCTGGCAAACACCATGCGTGCCCCCAAGCCGGCGAGCAGCGCAAAGGCAATCCAGTGGTCCCAGGCCTCAACATAGCTCGCTGCGGCCAGGCCAAGGGCCCAGCCGGCCACGGGCGTGAGCGCCTCGATACGCCAAAGATGGCCCCGGTGCGCACCGCTTCGTGCCAGCGCGGCTTTTGCAGGGCACTGCCCTTGCCGACCGCCGCGGCAAAGGCATCGGTTGACATGGCCAGCGCCAGCAGGGAAATAGAAAGAGGACTCATGGGGGGACTTTTCCGGCCGGGCGAGCGCCAAGGGCGCACCAGTCACTGCCCGAGCCCTGTCGTGCTTGATGCGCCGATGGTCTCGCCAACCTCAACGGTTGCCAGCGCCACGGCATGCTGTGCAGGCCGAGTATGTTGACGCAGGCGCTTTCAAGCATGAAAGCCGGCTACTCCCCAAGGGATGGCGGGAGTATAGAGTACCGGCCAGCGCCTGGCCCTGCAGGCGTTGCATCCTGTAGCGCTGCTTGGTACCTTGACGTCGGTGTAAGTTGAGTCCCATTTCGTGAGGTGTTTGGTTCATGCACCGAAATGAGGCCTATGCTTTTGACGCGCCTCATCAGCACCGGTGAAGGCGCCGCTACGCGCAGCGCCCAGCGCATCAACCAAAGGAGACAACATGGTGAACCAATCCTTGAGATCGCCCCGACGGGCCACGGCAGCAGGGCTTCTGCTGTTAGGGGTACTGATTGCAGGTGGTGCGCAGGCAGCCAAATCTGCCGGCTGCGAGGGCGGCGGATTCACTGTGCTGGGCAGGACTGGGCAGCAAGGCACCACAGTGCCAGCGCCGCAAATAGGTAGCACCTTTTTAGTCTCGGGCAGGTATGTGCAGTTCGAGGTGAATGCTGCCACGCTGGGCGTTCTCAACTACACGCTGACGGGCGCGCCCAACCCCGAGGACATCACGGGCGGCATGCGCACGCCGGTGTTTGCCAGCAAGCTGCCTGACCTGCGGGGCTTGACGCTGACGGGGCCATTATTTTTGGAAATTGACGAGCAAGAGCTCGTTCTCACGCGCGAAGGCCCGGGCGTGACCATGAAGGTTCAGGCCAAGGATTGCGCGCAGGGCGGGCTATTTCAGATGGAAGTCGAGCGTGCGGACGAAACCGCAACCGTGTTTACCCACACACTGGCAGGAAGCGGGGGCTCGCTTACCGCGTTTTACTTCGACAATCCCAACTTTCGCAACCGCGAAGGCGATGTGCTGCCCTACAAGGACACGACCGTCACCGTGACCCCGCGCATTAATTTTGCCAATGACACATCGCGCCGCTTCGTTGGCCGCGACAGCCCCCAGGTAGCCGAGCGGATTGACAATCCGGCATGCACCAACGTATTTCCAAGGCGGCCGGGCTTAACCCCGACAACCCGAACAGTGCGGCACTGTGGTGGCGTGTCAAAGTGGTCAGTGGCCAGCAGCGGGCGCATGGGCATGGTGTTTGGTGAAGATGCGGTTGAAGTCGCGCCGCCGGCAACGGTTTGCACCCATCAATGCCAGGCACAGAACCGGGTGCGTGGGCGGGCAGTGGTGCTGGGCTTTCCTTTCCCGGTTCCCCAGACCGATAGGCTCAAACCCCGCTTTGCGGCCATACCGTAAGCCTTGGTGACGGTCGGCGCGCTGCAGCAAACTGTTGTTGGGGTTGCGCGCTGCCAAAGACCCCTGGCGCGCGCAGCCTGCCGGCCTTGACAAGAAGCGCAAGGCCAGGCTCTGGTGGATGACGATCACCGCAGAATCTGCCCGTCCAGGATGCAACTCAGCATCGGGCCGCTCCAGGTCTTGAACGGCTTGCTCGGGTGGGCCACCTGGGCCACCTGGGCCACGAGGCCAGCTACTTTTTTAACTTGTGCATCAGGGCTTGCAGCGCCTGCAGACCTGAGTCTGAGGCGCTGCGCTCATGAAGACTAAAAAAACACTGGTCCATGTTCTGGCGTAAATGCTCGGCAAACCACGGCGCGAGCTGGGCAAAAGCAGCGGTGGTGCCAATGTTGGGATTGTCCGCCATCGCCTCCAGCGAGCTGGCAACCCGACGCGCAGTAGGCTCGTCGAGTTGTGCAACTTCTGCACAAATGATGGCGACCACATCGGCCACTGCAGCCATTTGCTGCGTCAGCATCGCAATTTTCTCTTCCATATCTTCAGGGCTCATGTGGGCTCCTTGAGGTCAGGCCGTCTTGGCTCGTATTGGCTCGTATTGATTTGGATGGCTTTCTCTCCAACGCTCGAGCTGCCAAAAAGCCCTGTGGCGGCACTGGGCGCAGCCTGCTTGCCTGTCATTGTTGGCTGTCATTGCACCGCCTCATGCTGGCGGTACACCTCGCTTGACACCCGGGCGAGCTCGGACATATCCGCACCGGAGGAGATGGCGCAGCCGATCGGCCCGTCGACCCAGTAAAAGACATTGACAGCGCCTTCCCTGGCAAAGTTGAACGCCATCTCCTTGTTTGCTCCGGACTGTGACGCTGAATGTGCTGCCGAATTTGCCGCTGAATGTGCCTGCGTCACCTCATTGGAGACATACAGCGTCAGCTTGGCCCCGCTGCTGTCGTGGTACATGAACTGCGCCACAGGCCCGTGTTCACCGGGCAACAGCCGGCCACCCTCCAGCGTATAGCCCAGGGCCTGCAGATGGGGCGGCTTCATCGGCGTGCCCATGCGCTTGGACAGCCAGGCCACCAACTGGTCTTCCTGATCCGCCCCTATTTCCACCGCGCGGCGCGCGTCCGCGCTGTACACCGCATGCGCGACGGCTGCGCGCTGGGCAAAGCTGCTGTCCGAGGAGAGCGAGCTAGCACTGAGCCCGGCACTCACACCGCGCAGCCCCCAGCCGGCGCCGCCACAGACCACCGCGATGGCAATGCCGGCGGCCAGGCGCTGCAGGCGCCAAGGCGCGCGCGGCGTGGCCGCCCGCCTCAGCCGCTGCGGCAGCGGCTCGTCGAGCACCGGCTCGAACAGCGCGCGCAGTTCGCGCTTGTGCACCAAGTAGTCATGCATGCGCAGCGCCTCCTCGGGCCGCTTGGCCAGGTAAGCCTCGACCTCGCGCTGGCGCTCAGGCGTGAGCTGGTGGTCAACATAGGCCTGCAGTTCAGCTTCGGTCACGGGTGCACCTGATGGGGGGGCGTAGCGGAATTCATAAAGGTAGCGCCCGATGGGCGGCTCATTTGACAACTTTGAGGCGAACGGGCTCGCTGGCCTGCGCCATCAGCGAGCGCAGCCGCTCGCGCCCGCGCGACAGGCGGGACATGACCGAGCCGATGGGGATGCCCAGCGTGGCCGCCACTTCGGCGTAGCTCATGTCCTCCAGCGCCACCAGCAGCATGACCTGCCTTTGCTCAAGGGGAAGCTGCTCGAGCGCGGCCTGCAGGTCGAGCACTGCCAGGCGCTCGCCCTGCGTCGGCGCGAGCGGCACCTCGGGCGCTTCATCGTCCAGCGTGACGGTTGGCAGCCTGGGCCGCCGGATGTCGTCCACATGCACGTTGTGCATGATGCCAAACAGCCAGGCGCGCATGTCGCGCACGCCGAGCCACAGGCCGGACTTGGCGCACGCGCGCTCCAGCGTGTCTTGCACCAAGTCGTCCGCGTCGTCGCGGTTGCCGGTGAGCGCGCGGGCATAGCGGCGCAGGCGCGGCACCCAGGCCAGCAGCTGGCCGCTGCCTGTCTCGTCGCCATGATCGTTACGCACGCTCGCCTCTAGAACACGATCTTTGCCTTGGCCGCTGCAAAGCGTGCTTGCCTACTCCTTGACGATGTGCCAGACATCCTTGAAGTTGTCGCCCGTGCGGTCCCCCGCTTTCTGGTCAGACTTGTAAAAGTACAGCGGCTTGCCCTTGTAGGCGAGCTGACGGGCGCCGTCGTCGCGCGTCACGGCGCTGTAGTCGCCCGCTGGCTGCTCGGCGGCGCCCACCATGAGGGGCGGCCACACCCCGGCGCACGGCCCATTGCACACGCTCTTGCCGCTGCCCGCCTTGTCGTTGTCGAAGGTGTAGAGCGTCATGCCATTGGCCGCCACGAGCACGCCGCCGCTCAGCTTGGCCGGCGCATCGGCAGCCGCGGCTACGGTCAGGCAAGCGCTACCAAAGGCAAAAGCCAGCGCGGCGATAAGCTTGGAAAGTTTCATGGGATGCTCCGGTTGACAGCAGGAAATTGAACTTGGGGTGTCAGGTTACAAAGGCAGCCTGACACTGAGGTAGACGCAACGGCCCTTCGGTTTATTCCATCGTTCAAAAGTTTTTTTAGCGCTTTGAAGCCAAATACCCGGCCGCCCGCCTTTCACTTTAGTCAACCCATCGTTGCAAAGGGCGCTGGCACTTGCCAGGCCTTACCAAGCATCCAGGCCGCTAGCAGCAAGCCTACGACTCGCTTGAGTAGCCAGTGCGTGCTCGCAGCCAGCGCGATTTGAGCAGCAAGGCCTCTTTGACCGTCGCAGCAAAATCAGCACTTTGGCTGCCCTGCGGATCGCTGTCGCCTTGGCCTTGGCTCTGGTGGTGTTGGCAAACAACCTCCGGGTCGGGCTGAGTTGAAAAATTGACCGAAGCCCAGCAGCGCCGCACGGGGTGAAAGGCGCTGCAGGTCGCGCAGGATTTTTCTGCTGAATTCATTTTTTTGTCTTCGTCACTGGGTTTGATTGGCAGGGCGCAAAAAAAGCGCTAGCTGCAAGGCGGTAAATCACAACAACCCCTGGTTGGCTGCAAAGCTCACCGCCTGCGCCCGCGTGCGCACGTCGAGCTTGCGGTAGATGTTCTTCATGTGCGAGTTGACGGTCTGCTCGCTGATACTTAAGCGCACGCCAATGTCGTTGCTGGTGTGGCCCGAGGCGACCAGCTGAAGCACCTGCTTTTCGCGTGCAGTCAGCTGCTCAGGGCGCTTGCCTGACACCGACAACACAGTAGGCACATTGCCAGCCATTGGCTCGAATTTGCTCAAAAGCCTGCGCGCCAGGCCCGGCGTGATGGAGGCCCCGCCATTGATCACCTGCAGCACAGCTTGTGCAAAGCTGCCGAACCAACAGTTTTTGACCAGGTAACCGGTGGCACCCAGTCCGAACGCATGCAGCGCGTGCTGCTCGTCGTCCATGGCCGAGATGACAACCGCCTCGGCTGTCGGGCGCGCCATCTTCATGTGCTCGATCAAGGCAAAGCCCGTGCCGTCGCCCAGGTTCAGGTCCACCAGCAGCACGTCAA
>JAQGNK010000096.1 GCA_028291905.1 Polaromonas sp. | reverse complement strand
CGATACCCCCTCGCGAACCAATGAGGGGAAACCGCCGTATCCACAAAAAGCCCAACCGGGCACCAAGCGCTCAAGTCAGTTCACGGCAAAAGACCTTGAACTTGCAGTCATGAAAGTCTGCACAGGGACAACAGTGTGAGTTCGATGTGATCAAAATGAAGAATGCGACATTTCTACTTTGCAGGGAATGCGACATCTGAACTTAGCATTGACAGCATTTGGCGCATTTAAGCCTCTTTGCGAATTATGCTAAGTTATTGTTGGCTTCTGGTTTTTGCGCATTAGCTTGGTTCGCGTCTATGTCCTGTACGGCAAAGTCCTGCGGAAACAGTCTGCCGGTTGTGCGTTTGCTAATGACAGTTTCATACAGGCTGGAATGCATAACCTGCAGGAATTGGTCCAGATGCACCGCCATGTTCTGTTGAGCATCCATTACATTGGCACCATGCACCGTAAAAACATAGGCGGCGTTGGACAAAGCGTGGCGGTTCATTAAAAAAATGTTTCCAGGCTTGTAGCTGCATCGCGCAGCATGACCACTGTGGCAGCCAGGCGCATGGATGTGATGGTAATTTCCAGATTTAATTCCATGTCCTGCTTTCATTTGGCTGTCGCACAGTCCAGTCCGTGTGAACACGGTTGCCTAGACTATCAAAAGCGTAAGAGAATCAGTCGCCCCTGACTTGAAAGTACGCGCGGTCCATGACCTTTAAGTCGGCGGCCAGCAGCGGCGCAAACTTCATTTGGTCCAGCACATCGCGCTGCAGATCAATGCCGGGGGCGATCTCGAACAGTTCGATGCCGCCTGACGTCAAGCGAAAGCTGGCACGCTCTGTCAGATACAGAACTTGCTGCCGTCGAATCAATCCCTGAGGGCCGCTATAAGTGATCTGCTCGACTTTTTTTACAAGCTTTTTCACTATGCCCTGCTGCAGTACCCGCATTTGGCCATCGCCAGTCTGCAGCTTTACACCTTTGGCGGCCAAGGTGCCGCAAAACACCACCTTTTTGGCATTTTGTGCAATGTCGATGAAGCCACCTGGCCCAACCGTCAGGCCACCTAAGCGCGAGACATTGACGTTGCCCTGTTCGTCAAACTCTCCAAAGCCGAGAAAAGCAATATCGAGTCCGCCGCCGGCGTAAAAATCAAATTGCGTGGCAGCGTCGAGCATCGCACTGGCATTGCGCGCATAGCCGAACAGCACGCCGTCCAGCAGTGTGCCTCCGTAGGTGCCGTGCTCAATGGTCTGGTAGAGCCTGTGCTGGTCACCGCGCGCGGCAATCAGCTTGGCCACCGCATCGGGAACGCCTACGCCGTAGTTGACCACTGGCCGTGGTTTGCCGGTGTTAAACAGTTCGACACAAGCGCGGCGGGCTACTGCCTGGCGTTCGCTGAACACTTCATTGACGGCAGCTTTTTCGGTGGCATGGTCTACGCTCTCGCTTTGATAGCGCTCTGCACCCGTTAACTCTCCACTCAAAGCTGGGTCAAATGGAATGTCGTAGCTGGCCTGCTGCGCCGGATCGACCACAATGGCATCAACCCAGGCAGAAGGAATCCGCACTTCCCTGGCTTTGAGCGAGCCGTGCGGCAGACGCTCTCTTACCTGCACGATCACCTTGCCGCCGCTGTTGCGTGCGGCCAGCGCCAGCGACTGGGCATCTAGGTTGGCCGCTTCATGCTCAAAGCTGATGTTGCCGTCCTCATCAGCGGCGCTGGCGCGCACCAGCGCCACATGGACGGCAAAAGGCTTGTAGCGCAGGTATTCGCGCCCATCTATCCGAACCACCTCGGCCAGGTCATCTTTTGCGCTAGCATTCATCCGGCCGCCGCCCTGGCGCGGGTCGCAGACCGTGCCCAGGCCGACATGAGTGAACAAACCAGGCCGGCCGGCGCCAATCTCGCGTAGTAGCTGACTCGACACGCCGCCGGGCAGGATGTAGGCCTCGATCTTTTCTTCCTCGGCCAGCCGCTGCATAGCTGGCGACCAGACCCAATGGCCACCAATCACCTTGCGCACCAAACCTTCGTGCGCAAAGCAGTTCATCCCCTTGGTTTTCTTGTCGCCTATGCCCAGCGCGTGGATCATCGTCAGGTTGCGCGGCGTTTGCGTCGCCAGGAAGCGCGCCTGTACCGCTTCAAACAGGCAGGTCGCCTCCATCAGGCCGCCACCGCCCCCCATCAGGCCCACGGTGTCGCCGTCCTTGATCAGATGGGCGGCTTCAGCCGCCGTCATAAATTTAGATTCGCTCATGGTCGCTTATCGGTTCACGTCAAACAGCGCCGCGCCTTTTTTCATTGCCATCTTGGCAATGACGCTGCGGTGAATCTCGCTGGTGCCGTCAAAGATGCGGTAGATGCGCGCGTCACGGTAGTAGCGCTCAATTGGCAACTCCTTGCAAAAGCCCATGCCGCCGAAGATCTGCACCGCCCGGTCCACGACCCTGCCCAGGGTTTCGGCCGCCAGCACCTTGACCATGGCGATCTGCTCGCGTGCGTCCAGCCCCTGGTCAAGCATCCAGGCGGCGTGGTAGACCATCCAGCGCGCCGCGTTGATCTCGATCACACTGTCGGCCAGTTGCTGCTGCACCATCTGAAAGTCGCCGATGCGCTGGCTGAACTGCTTGCGCTCGCTGGCGTACGCCACCATCAGCTCGCAAACATGGCTGGCCTTGCCGACGGCACGCGCGCCGACCTGCGCCAGCCGCACCACATTGAGCGCGCCCATCGCCAGCTTGAAGCCCTGCCCTTCATGGCCGAGCAGCGTCACGGCCTCCAGCGGCACGTTGTCAAAAAACAGTTCCAGGTGCGGCGTGCCGCGCAGGCCCATCATCTTCTGGTCCTTGCCCACGGTGAAGCCGGGCAAGCCCTTGTCCACCATGAACATGCTGATTTCTTTCTCCCCGGTTTTGGCCGACACCAGGAAAAAGTCGCTCCATTCACCGTCGCTGATGAAATGCTTGCTGCCGTTCAGCACCCAGCCGCTATCGGTCTTTTTGGCGTGGGTCTTGATGCCCGCCGCGTCAGAGCCGGCGCCCGACTCGGTGATGGTGATGGCGCAGGTGCGCATGCCCTCAATGGCGGGCTTGAGCCAGCGCTCGATTTGCTCGCCCTGGCAATGCAGCAGCGGCTCGTACACATTACCGAAAGCGCGGCGGATCAGGATGTCGCTGGTGTGTCCGAACTGCTCTTCGCACAAAATGCGGTCCAGGTTGGACAGGCCGCCGCCGCCGAGTTCGGCCGGCATGTTCATCGCGTACAGGCCAAGTTCTTTGGCTTTTTCGTGAACAGCCTGGGCTTTGGCCTTGTCCAGGAAACCATGTTCCTCGATGCCGCCCTCGAGCGGCCTGAGTTCTTCGGCGATGAAACGGCGCACCGTGTCGATCATCATTTTTTGTTCGTTGTTCAGGGAAAAGTCCATGGGGTGTCTCCAAAAGGGTTCAAAAGCGGCGGGGCAAACCGCCCCGCCAGGCGCGAATTCAGGGCAAGCCCGAATCACGCGCTGCTGAACCAGCGAGCACCAAAGAAGAACAGCAGTCGGGACAAGGGACCTGAACGATGGGGCACGGCAGACTCTCTTTTCAACTCGGGCTTACGGCTCAAGAAAGGTGCGGCTGACCGCAAGGCACTGGCGTGCCCACTCGGCCTGGCCCCATTGCGCCATGCGCTCCAGGTGAACCACTTCCACGCTGATGGGCAAGTCCTTCGGCAGCGCCGCGAACAGGCCTTTGAGATCAATGCCGCCCTCGCCAGGCAAGAGCCGTTCGCAGCGCGCGGCGTGGATCATCTCTTGCACCGTGAAGTCGCGACCAACCTGGGCGCGGATAGGGGCATCGCAGATTTGCGCGTAATGCAGCAATTCGCGCGGAATGGCGCGAACGTCGTCCAGGGTGGAATCGGACCGGTCAAAGTGCAGCGCATCGACCAGGATGCCGGCATTAGCCGGGCGGCCTGCTGCGCTGACGATGCGCAGCGCGGCTTTCACATTCGGCACGGCGGTCCAGGGCATGAACTCCAGATCAGCCGTCAAGCCGTAAGGCTGCATCAACGCGCACAGGCGGGCGTAGCCGTCGGTCAGGCGCGCCTCGTCGGTGTCGTCCCCGGCCACCAGCACGGCCTTGGCCTGAAGCGCTGCGCCGGCTTCGAGCAAAGGCAGATAGGCCCGTTCGTCAAAGTTTTCACCGATGCGGATGATTTCGAGGTCGAAGATGCCAACGCCTGTGTCCCGCTGCGCGGCCACGGTTTCGCGCAGCACATCGGGCCGGTCAATTAAAAACTGCTGCGGCGCGCCTGTCATGTTGGGCAGCAGGCGCAGGCCGACAAAGGCGTAACCTAGTTCCGCCGCCAGACGCACGGCCTGCGGCGGCGTGCAGGTGTTCGAGGTGAGGTAAGCCAGTGAATAAATGCGGGGCATATCCGTTTTCCTAAACTCAACAGCAAGAAAGACGTTACTTCAGCGGCGACACGGCCGTGGGCAACGCGATGGTCGAGGTCATGGCAGTGGTCAGGTGCGCCGGTCCGCCCTTGGGAGGCCAGATGCCTTGGGCCACGGCGTCGGCGCGGGCCTTGCTGCGCGCATCGAGCGACGAGTAGGACCAGATATTGGTAAAGCGCAGCGGGCCGTCGAGCGCCACCATTGCGACGATGCAGGGCGAGAGGTCTTCCCGCGGCGGCACGTACTGCTCCCACAAATCAATCGTGGCCTGCACGCCGCCCGGCTTGATGCCGTAGGTTCGGATTTCATAGACCGGGCCACTGACACCGGACTCAGCACTGGGGCGCACCGGCCTCATCCATGAGAAGCCCTGGTAGCTGTGCTGCTCCAGGCTCTGGAAGGTCGTACCACAGCCGAACGGATCGGCGCTTTTTTGCGTGCGCTCGCGCTCGGCCTGCAGCGCGGCCAGGTCGGCAAAGCCGCGCAGCACGATCATCTGGTTAAGCTGGCCGATGTCGGTGAACCAGCAGCCCAGCAGTTCGCCTTTCGCTTCAGGCGCGGCGGCGTAGGCCTGCACGTTGGTGGCGGCTTGGGCCGCAGTGCCGAACGGCAGCGTCATGGTAGCGAGTTCATAATACATGGGAATTTTTCCTTGGTTGAAATTGCTATGGAAGGTCTTGCTTCGAGCACATACAGCGCTAGGCGCCAACGGCTGATTTGGCGTGAACATCGGCGGCTGTGTCGGTGCCCGCCGCATGGTGCGCGGCGATAAAGCCGAAGGTCATCGCCGGGCCCAGCGTGATGCCCCCGCTCGGGTAGTGCCCGCCCATCATGCTGCTCATGTCATTGCCGCCCGCGTACAGACCCGCAATCGGCTGTCCTGCACTGTCCAGCACCTGCGCGCTGGCGTTGACCTGCAAGCCGGCAAAAGTGCCCAGGCTGCCGGGCAGCACCTTGACGGCGTAGAACGGGCCGCGTTCGAGCGGCGCCATGCAGGGGTTGGGCTGGCCGGCAGCGGCATCGCCCTGGATTCGGTTGTAGGCGGTTTGGCCCTTGGCAAAGTCGTTGTCGGTGCCTTCGGCGGCTTGCTGGTTGTAGCGCTGCACGGTTGCTTGCAGACTGGCAGCGTCGATTCCGCAGGCCAGCGCCAGTTCGGCCAGGGTGCTGCCGCGCTTCAAATAGCCCTTGCGCAACATAGCGCCCAGCGGCATCGGTGCGGGCTTGACCGCGCCCAGGCCGTAGTGGCGAATGAATGCATGGTCGCAGACCAGCCAGCCCTGGACCGGCTGGCCTATGGGCGTGGCCTCGATCAGGCACTTCATGAAGTCGTAGTACGAATCGGCTTCGTTGGTGAAACGCCGTCCCGCAGCCGTGACAGCAATCAGGCCCGGCTTGGCGCGCTCGATCAGATGCGGGAAATGGGCGAGCGAGCCATCGCGGCGCGGCACCAAGGACACCGGCGCCAGCGCGGCGGCCTGCATAAGGTCTGTGGCCACGACGCCGCCTGCATCCTCACCCAGGCGCAGGCCATCGCCTGTGTTGCCCCGCGAGGCGGCTGACCAGTGCTCATGTCCCGTGGGCGCATGCGGCAGCAATTTTTTCTTGCGTGCCACATCATGCGCAAAGCCGCCGCAGGCCAGCACGACGCCACGCGTCGCGTGAATCTCGATGTCGCCTTCGGGTGTGCCAACGACCGCGCCGCTCACTCGGCCATCAACCACCAGCAGACGCCGGGCCGGGCTGTTGACCATGATTTCCACGCCAGTCTCGAACGCCGACGCTGCCAGAGCGGCCACCAGCGCATTGCCGTTGACCAGCCGCATGCCGCGCCGGTAGAGCAGCAGGTCGCGCCAGTGGCGCAGCACCAGTTTGGTGACGTGCCAAAAGGAGGCAGGCTTGCGCATGGCACTGAGGAAATAGCGCAGTTCCGCGCCCGAGGCAATGCCCATGCCCCACAGGGTTGTCTCAAGCAGCGGCGGCTTAAGGGATTTGATGTTCTCGCCCAGCCGGCGGCCGTCAAAGGGCGCGGCGCAGATCGAGCGCCCGCCCGTGGCGGCATCGGGCGTGCGACCATGAAAGTCGGGAACGCCGTTGCCGTCGATGAACTGGAGCGCGGTCTGGGCACGGAAAAACTCGACCATGCGCGGCCCGTTGTCCAGGAAGGCGCGGGCCCTGGCCTCGTCAAACTTTGCGCCCAGTTCATGCCGCAGATAGGACAGCGGCTGCTCGATGTTTTCAGCCAGTCCAGCCTCAACGGCCAGCGGGTTGCGCGGAATCCACATCCAGCCGCCCGACCAGGCAGTGGTGCCGCCGTACTGCGGGTCTTTCTCGATGACGATGACCTTCAGCCCCAGATGTGCCGCCACCACCGCCGCGGACAGCCCGCCGGCGCCCGAGCCAATTACCAGCAGGTCGCAGGTTTGCGCAGCAGGCACAGGAACAGGAACAGTGGCAAGCCTGGGCGTCAACATTATTTCTAGGCCGCGTAAATGCGCTTAAGGCCGCTGGTGCTGCCGGGGCCAGGTGCCTGCGCGCCAGACTTGGCAAAAAAAGGCGATGCGCTGCTGGCAGCGGCCATTTGCGCGGCCAGCGACAGCAGGTCAGGCCCCAGGGCCAGCATGCGCTCCCTGGTAAAGCGCACCGACGGCCCGGCAATGCTGATGTTGCCAATGGGCGGCTGCCCGGCCAGGCGCACCGGCGCGGCCATGGCGTTAAGTCCGGCGGTGTAGGTTTCCACGGTGATGCTGAAACCTCGTTCGCGCGTTTCTCGCACCGCCTCCATTACGCCCTGCAGGCTGGTCGGGGCATTGGGGCCGAAATCCTGTGTGCTTCCCAGGCCCTGCTGGGCGACCAGGGCCAGCGCCTCGTCGTCGCTCAACGCGGACAACCAGGCGTGGCCGGACGATGAACACGACAGCTGCGCATCGCTGCCCATGTCGGGGTCGTAACGCAATCCCTGCCGTGCGCCTTGCGCGCGCGCCACCCAGGTCAGGCGACTGCCATCGACCACAGACAGGCGCACCAGTTCGCCCGAGATTTCAGCGAGCCGGTCGAGCAGCGGCTGGGCAATGTCAACGATGCCGGACTTGCTCAAAAAGGACAGCCCCATTGACACCAGCTTCGTGGTCAACAAGTAGTCGCCGTGGTCGCGCGTCTGGCGCACATAGCCGCAGCGCATCAGGTCGGCCAGCAAGCGGTGCACCGCACTTCGGGGAATATCGAGCTGGTCGGCGATAGCAGCCATTTCCATGCCCTCGCCATGCTGGGCGAGCAGCTCAAGGACGCTCAGGGTTCGTTCAAGTACGCCGTTCATACAAATCAGATCCGGTAATATAAATAGAACAGAATTAAATTCAATAGTTGAATAGTATTCCACTTTTAGGTAGGATTCGTCAAGTTTTTCAACTCACTACCTTCACACCATGCTAGAACAACTCAACGGCGCCACTCGCATCCATTTCATCGTGGGCGACCCGATTGCCCAGGTCAAATCCCCCAGGGGGGTGACGCAGGCCTTCGAGGCACGCGGGCACAACGCCCTTGTCGTTCCCGCCCATGTAGCGCCCGAGGACTTGGTATGTTGGCTGGCTGGTACCTTGCGTTCGCGCAACGTGGACGGCATCATCGTCACCGTGCCGCACAAGTTTGCTGCCTTTGAGCTGTGCGCCACGACCTCAGACCGGGCGCGTTTCCTGAGTACCGTCAACACCATGCGCCGTAACGCCGATGGCCGCTGGCACGGCGACATGTTCGACGGGCTGGGCTTTGTCGCAGCCTTGATGGGCAGCGGTTGCCAGCCGGCGGGCAAGCGCGCCTTGCTGGTCGGCGCGGGCGGCGCGGGTTCAGCGATTGCCCATGCCGTGGTGATGGCGGGCGTGAGCGTGCTGGCCATTCATGACGAAAACGCGGCCCGGCGCGACATGCTGATCCGGCGGCTGGGTGGCCTGAACGGCGTGCGCGTCAAAGCCGGCAGTGCCAGCCCCGAGGGCTATGACGTCGTGCTCAACGCCACCCCCATCGGCATGAAGGACAGCGACCCCTTTCCTGTCGATGTCACCCAGCTGGCGCCGCACATGCACGTAGGCTGCGTGATCACCGCGCCGGCCATCACGCCGCTGATTGCCGCCGCGCGCGCCAAGGGCTGCACGACGCAAACCGGCGCCGACATGTTTGCCAAGGTTCGGGACCTGATGGTCGATTTTTTGCTGGAGCAATAAGATGGAGTTGCTCGACAACGGCTTGTCCGCTCTCCCCGAGTCCGCCAGCTTTGACGTGGTGGTGATTGGCGCGGGTGGCGCAGGCATGGCTGCTGCCCTTTATGCCGCCATCGACGGCGCCACCGTGCTGCTGGTCGAGCGCAGCGAATTCGTCGGTGGTACCACCGCCTGGTCGGGCGGTACGACATGGATACCGGGCACTCGCCACGCTGCCACGGTGAACCCGGCCGATACGCTGGCGAACGCCAGGCGCTACCTGGACAACGCTGTGGGCGAGCGCACGCCGGCTGCGTTGCGCCAGGCATTTCTCGACAATGGCCCGCGCGCCATCGATCAGATCGAGGCGAACAGCGAAGTCAAGTACCGCGCCTACCCGCGCCACCCAGACTACATATCCGAGCTGGACGGCTCGACCGTCAACGGCCGGGCGCTGGAGCCGCTGCCATTTGACGGCCGGCTGCTAGGCGATCTGTTCGGGCTGATCCGCCCGCCGATTCCGGAATTCACGGTGCTGGGCGGCATGATGGTGGATCGCACCGATATCAACCACCTGCTGGCTCTGTCCAAATCGTTCACGTCCTTTAAACACGCTTTCAAGCTGCTGGCCCGCCACGCCAGCGACCGGCTAGGCCACCCGCGCGGCACACGGCTGGTAATGGGCAATGCACTGGTTGGCCGGCTGCTGCACTCGCTGTCACTTCGCAGCCATGTCACGCTGGCGGTGAACACATCGGTCGAGCAAATTTACCAGGGCGCCAGTGGCGTCG
>JAQGNK010000094.1 GCA_028291905.1 Polaromonas sp. | reverse complement strand
CCACCCAGCGTGACGCCGCCCGAAATCTCCAGCACCGCCCGGCCCGCGTTCAGGCGCACCGCTTCGCGCAGCATGGGCAGGCTCATGTTGTCCAGCAGCACCATGCGGGCGCCGGCCTCCAGCGCCTCGGCCAGCTGCTTCAGGGTTTCGACCTCGATCTCGATGAAATCCGCCTCCGCCGCGATCAGCGCGGCCTGCCGCATCACCTGCGCAATGCCGCCGGCGGCGGCGATATGGTTTTCCTTGATCAGCACCGCGTCATAGAGGCCCACCCGGTGGTTGGTGCCGCCGCCGCACAGCACCGCGTACTTCTGCGCCAGCCGCAGGCCGGGCAGCGTCTTGCGGGTATCGACGATATGGGCCTTGGTGCCCTCGACCTGCTGGACATAGGTAGCGGTCTTGGTGGCCACGCCGCTGAGCAACTGCAGGAAGTTCAGCGCGGTGCGCTCGGCCGACAGCAACGCCCTGGCCCGGCCCTGCATTTCAACGACGACCTGGTTCGGTGCGCAGCGCTCGCCGTCGCGCACATGCCAGGTCAGCGTGGCCTCTGGGTCGAGCTGCTTGACGGCCGCCTCGAACCAGGCGCTGCCGCAGACCACCGCGCTCTCGCGGGCCAGCACCTTGGCCTGAGACTGCCGGGCCGCATTGATCAGGCCGGCGGTCAGGTCGCCGCTGCCGATATCCTCGGCCAGCGCCCGCGCCACGTCGCCGTGGGCCAGCCGGGCCACCGATTCCACATTGAAAGCAAAAGACTTTTTCATACAAAACCCGAATAAAACCCGAATAAAACCCAACAGGAAGCCGCACTTTACCGTGCCCTAAACTACCGGCCGACGCCGCCAAGTGTCGCGCATGTTACAGCGCCGCAAGCCATCCCTTGCCTGTGTTTTGCCGCCACAACCAATGTCATCTTTCTTTTACTTGAATTACCGTTTTCCACCATGTTCAGAACCCTGCTCAAATCCAAAATCCACCGCGCCGCCGTCACCCACTGCGAGCTGAACTACGAAGGCTCCTGCGCCATCGACGAAGACCTGCTGGACGCCGCCAACCTGGGCGAGAACGAGCAGGTCCACATCTGGAACATCAACAACGGCGAGCGCTTCATCACCTACGCGATCCGCGCCGAACGCGGCAGCCGCATCATCTCGGTCAACGGCTCGGCCGCGCGCCGGGCGGCGGTGGGCGACCTGGTCATCATTGCCGCCTTCGCGCAGGTGGAAGAAAGCGAGGTCGCCGGCTTTGCGCCCCGGCTGGTGTTCGTCAACCCGGACAACCGCATCCAGGAAGAGCGGCAGACGATTCCGGTGCAGATGGCCTGAGGGGCTGCTTCATTGATTGGTTCATGGACTCAGCCGGGCCCTTGGCGGGCCGGCCATCAGGCGCCGCGCCGCCCTTCTGCAACCGGCTTGAAGTGAATTAGACTTTCGCCACTTCTGGAGGGCCCATGACTGCTTCTATCAACAACGCTTCCGCAGCCGACGCCGCAGCGCAAGCCATGCCGACCGGCACGCCCTACGGCACGCTGCCGCCCGCCTCCACGCCGTCGGCGCGCAAGCCGCTGAGCCTGCCGCGCCTGCGCGAGATGCACACGCAGGGCGAGAAAATCACCATGCTGACCGCCTACGACGCGACCTTCGCCGCCGTGGCCGATGCCGCCGGCGTCGAATGCATCCTGGTCGGCGACTCGCTCGGCATGGTCTGCCAGGGCCTGTCCAGCACCGTCGGCGTGTCGCTCGAAACCATGCGCTACCACACCGAATGCGTGGCGGGCGGCCTGCGCCGCTCGCACGGCGTGGCCTGGCTGATCGGCGACCTGCCCTTCGGCAGCTACCACGAATCGAAAGAGCAGGCGCTGCGCAGCGCCGTGGTGCTGATGCAGGCCGGCGCCCACATGGTCAAGCTGGAGGGCGGCGGCTGGACCACCGAGACCGTGCGCTTCCTGGTCGAGCGCGGCATTCCGGTCTGCGCCCACCTGGGCCTGACGCCGCAGACCGTGCATGCGCTGGGCGGCTACCGGGTGCAGGGCAAGACCGACGAATCGGCGGCCCAGCTGCGGCGCGAGGCCAGCGCGCTGCAGGACGCCGGCGCCTCGATGCTGGTGCTTGAGATGGTGCCGGCGGCGCTGTCGGCTGAAGTCACCCAGGCGCTCACGCATTGCGCCACCATCGGCATCGGCGCGGGCAACGGCACCGCCGGCCAGGTGCTGGTGCTGCATGACATGCTGGGCATGAACCTGGGCAAGATGGCCAAATTCGTCCACAACTTCATGGACGGCGCGTCCAGCGTGCGCGGCGCCATGGAGGCCTATGTGCGGGCGGTCAAGGACGGCAGCTTTCCGGTCAATGGCGTGCACGCCTGGTAGCCCGGCGATTCAGCGCACCAGCCGAATCAGCCGCATGACACTGCAAGATTCACCACCAGACAGGTCCGCACGGGCTTAATTCAATCGAGATCAAGGAGACAAAAAAGATGCAGATCGTCCACACCATCGACGAGTTGCGCGCGCAGCTTAAGGCCTTCAGGCGCCCGGCCTTCGTGCCCACCATGGGCAACCTGCATGAAGGCCACATCGCCCTCGTCAAGCAGGCCAGGCCGCTGGGCGATGTGACGGTCTCCAGCATCTTCGTCAACCGGCTGCAGTTCGCGCCGCATGAAGACTTCGACAGTTACCCGCGCACGCTGGGCGCCGATGCCGAGCGGCTCGAAGCGGCCGGCTGCGATGTAGTGTTCGCCCCGCGCGAGAAAGACCTCTACCCCGAGGCGCAGACCTTCAAGGTGCATCCGGCGACCGACCTGAGCGACATCCTGGAAGGCCACTTCCGGCCCGGCTTTTTCATCGGCGTGAGCACGGTGGTGATGAAGCTGTTTTCCTGCGTCTTCGCCGGCATGCCGGCGGGCGTGGCGGCTTTCGGCAAGAAGGACTACCAGCAGGTGATGGTGGTGCGCCGCATGGTGCAGCAGTTCGCGCTGCCGATTGAAATCCTGGCCGGCGAGACCCAGCGGGCTGGAGATGGGCTGGCCCTGTCGTCGCGCAACAGCTACCTGGCGCCGGCCGAGCGCGAGGAAGCGGTGCATTTGTCGCAGGCCCTGCGCGCCCTGGGCGAAGCCGCCAGAAGCGCCAGCGACCTGCCGGCGCTCGAAGCCCAGGCGATGCACGCGCTGGCCCGGCGCGGCTGGAAGCCCGACTACCTGACGGTGCGCCGCCGCGCCGACCTGATGCCGCCGCGCCACGGCCAGCTGGCTGCCGAGCCGCTGGTGGTGCTGGGCGCGGCCAAGCTGGGCAACACCCGGCTGATCGACAACCTGGAGATTTGAGGCGGCGCGGCGGCGTGGTGGCCGCTGTGATTTACTCTCATTTTGATAGCCTCTAGCACATGCGGTGCCTGCGCTAAAGGCTTATTTCAGTCCTCAACTTTACCCATCGCCTTGCGCAGCAGGTCCAGTCCGGCCGCAGCCTTGCCGGCTCCTGCCTGCGCACGCACGCGAAAGCGTGTTTCCGCATCGAACTCAGCCAGCATCAAGGTGGTCATCTCGTCCATCAGGCGGTTGATCGTGGTGCCCCGGCTGACGGCCAGCGCACGCAGGCGCTGGTGCTTGTCATCCGGCAGGCGAAGTGTCAAAGCACT
>JAQGNK010000092.1 GCA_028291905.1 Polaromonas sp. | reverse complement strand
CTGGCTGCGGTCGAGCGCGCCGGTCACCGCCGAGCGCATCGGCTCCTCCAGCTTTTTCAGCAGCGCATCGACCACCTTGCGCACCACCATGCGGGCGGTGTCCTTGGTGCTGGCCGGAATGACGTGCGACAGCGAGATCAGGCTGGCGACCAGGTGCACGTCGGGCTGCACGCTCTCCAGCATCTCGGGCTGCAGCAGCATGTCGCGCAAATTCAGCCGCTCCAGCGCGTCGTGCTGCATGACCTGCACGACCGAGCTGGGAAAGTATTTTCGGATATCGCCCAGCCAGCGCGCCACGCTGGGCGCCGAGCCGCCGCGCCCGCCCCGGCGGTCGGCCAGGCCGTTCTTGCCGTCGGGGTCGTAGAGGGCGGACAGTGCCTGGTCCATCTCTGCGGGTGCGCCGGAGAGCTTGCCGCAGCTGCTGTCGGCCTCGCCGCCGAGCACGAGGCGCCAGCGGCGGAGGCGGGCTTCTTCAGAGAGGGGGGCTACGGGATTCAAGGTTGATTCGCTCATGCCGGGACTCCCAGGATCAATTTGAGCAGTGGAACCGGCAGCGCCGCCAGTTTCTCGTTCCAGTCGGGTGCGCTGGCGGCAGACGGCGCAGCGCTTGCGCCCTGTTTGGCGCGTTGTCCCAGGTCGCGCCGCTCGCTAGCGCTGAACGCTGAGAACGTGCGCCGCACCAGCGGTAGGATGTGGACGAAATGCTCCTCACCCAGGCTGCACAGCCAGTCGTTGACCAGCTGCCAGAGCGCGGGGTCGTGCAGCAGCACCATCGCATTGCGGTTCAAAAAGCCCTCCAGCCAGGCGGCGGCTTTCAGCGGCTCGGTGCCGCTGGATAGATGCAGCGACAGCGCCTGCGCGGCGTCATTGGCCTCCCAGACGTGGTCGTCGAGCAGCAGGCGGCTGGCCAGGCCCTTGAGCAGTTCATGCGTCTGCTCGCTGGCGGCCACATGCCCCAGGGCGCGCTGCCAGGCCTGGGTTTGCTCGTCGGCGTCGCGCAGGGCAATTGAGCCGTGGGCGGCGATGAGGTGGCCGCGCAGCGACTGGGCGGCATCGTCGTTCAGGGCGGAGCAAGCCAGCGGCAGGGCGATGGCGGCGCGCAGGATCAGGCTGTCGAGCATGTGGGCGACCAGGCCGGTGTCGGTCTGGCGCACATTGCCGTAGCGAAACACATTGGCCAGCGGCGGCAGCGCTTCGAGCAGCTGCAGCGTGTCGCCGCTGACGGCGGCGCGGTTTTCCAGGATGCGGCTGACCGCCTGCACCGCCGCGCCCAGGTCGGCCAGCAGCGCCTGGTTCACCAGTTGGGACAGCTCGCCCAGCGTGGTGGCTTTTTCGGCGCGCTCCAGGCTGCGGGCGGTCGCGGCGGCCACCAGGTTGTGGCCCCAGGGGCTGGCTTCGATCAGCTTCATGATGAACTCGGGCTGCCACTGCAGCGACCAGATTTCATGAAACGTGCCGCGCCCCGAGCGGCCAGCGCGGCTGATGCTGCCCCAGGGAATGTCGATCAGGCTAAGGCGGTGCAGCAGGTGGCTGCGCGCCAGGTCGTTGGGCTGGCGCAGGTCCAGGTCCAGCGTGCGCTCGGTCGCCTCGGCCTTCAGGCGCAGGGTTTTTTGCTGCTGCTCCACGTCTTTTTGCAGCGGCACGGTCGGCACGTCGGGCGGCACCCGGCCCATTTTCTGGCTGACCAGCAGCGCGTCGCCGATGAACTGCAGGGCAGCGTCGTCGCCCATCGTCAGCACGGTGCGTGTCGCCTCGTGCAGTTCCTCCAGGCCGGGCTGGGGCCGCTGGCGCAGCGCCGCCAGCGTGTCGGCCAGCCGGGTGGCTTCGATCAGGTGGGCCGATGAACAATCGAGGTCGCGCTCGCGCATCAGCCGGGCAATGCGGGCCAGCCAGCCGATGGTGCGCGACGGCGGCGGCGATGTGGGGCTGGCGTCGGCCTGCTGGCCGAACAGCCACAGATGCTCGTACCAGCCGGGCGCCTCGATGCCCGCGCCGTAGCCGCTGGCGCGGGTCAGGTGGCGATACGTCCACGGCACCCAGGTCGATTGCACCTTGAGCCTGGGCAGGCCCTTGAGCAATCCAGCGTCGGCGCTGGGCTTGACGGCCGCCTGCAGCCCGCCCAGGTGCCAGGCGCCGCAGACCACGGCGATGCGCTCGTGGCCCTGCTTGACCGCGTCGCGGATGCGCTGGCGCATGTGGGCTTCGCGGAGGATTTCGCGCCTTGCTTCAATCGGGTCGCGCTCCTCGGCGCTGGCGCCCAGGTCGGCGCGCAGGCTGACCATGGCTTCGGAGATGGCGGCAAACAGCTCTTCGCCGTCGCCGCGCTCCTCGACCGTGTGGTTCCACCAGCTTTCGCCGTCGGCATGGCCGGCTGCCTGCGCCAGCCAGTTCAGCGGGTCGGTGCGGTAGGCGGTGGCGGCGGGGGTGGAACCAGTGCCGGATTCCGGTTCGCTTTGGCTGCCGGGCGTTGCGGCGGCTGCATCCGTAGTGTCGCCGACTGCAAGGGCTTGCTTTTCAGCGCCTTGCGCCGGTGCATCCTGGGTGTCCGTATCCGTGGCGGTTGTGTCAGAGCCGGTCGCAAAGGCTTGGGTCTCGTCGGAAATCGGCGCGAGCGACGAAGCGGGCACTGGCAGGTTGCCGTCAGCGCTGGCGCTGGCGGCTGCCGGGGCCACTTCTTCTGCATCGCCTCCGGCCCCGGCCGCAGCTTCGGCTTCTGCCTCTGCCGCTTCTTTTTCGGCCTGCTCGGCCTCGGCGGCTTCCCTGGCCTTGTCCAGCGCCATCTGGTGCGTCAGCGGCAGGTCGATGAAGCTCGCAGGAATCTGCCTGAGCAGCGCCCAGCGCAGCGCCTGCCATTCGGGCGAGAAAACGGCGAACGGGTGATAGACGGCCCGCTGCGGCTCGTCCGGGCAATAGCTCAGCAGGGCGACCGGCGGCTGCATCTGCTCGGACACCAGCGCGGCCAGCACGCCTTCGGCCTCCGGCGGGCCTTCGACCAGCACGCAGTCGGGCTGCAGGGCCTCGAAGGCATGCAGCAGGCTGCGGGCGCAACCCGGCCCGTGGTGGCGAATGCCAAAATAGTGGACTTTGCTGGGTTCTTTGCTCACGGTGTCAACCTGTTCATGGCCGGTGGCGGCTGTGCTGAGTGTGTTTTTTGCAGAGGGCTTCGCCCCCGCTTTTCTCCTTCCCCCGCTGGGGGAAGGCAGGGATGGGGGCTTCCCTGAATCCGGCTCGACCTGCCGTGCCGCCAGCATTTTGCGGGCGGGGTTGGAAAGGCTGGCGTTCAATCGAACACCGCTGGCCCCCATCCCAATCTTCCCCCAGCGGGGGAAGGAGCCATACCAACACGGGAGCAGAAGTCATGCGGTGAGCCGAGTCGTTGCAGCGGTTCAGCGCTTACTCAAGTTCCTTGCAGGCCCGGTACAGCGGCTTCCAGTCCTCGCGTTCCTTGACCACGATTTCCAGATATTCCTTCCAGACCACCGCGTCCTGCACCGGGTCTTTGATGACCGCGCCGATTAGGCCGGCGGCCACGTCGCGCGGGTGCAGCACGCCGTCGCCGAAATGCCCGGCCAGCGCCATGCCGTTGTTGATCACCGAAATCGCCTCGGCCGACGACAGCGACGAGCTGGGCGACTTGATCTGGGTTTTGCCGTCGGCGGTGCGGCCGCTGCGCAGCTCCCGGAAGATCTGAACGATGCGGCGCACTTCCTTGAGTGCCGGCGGCTCGGCCGGCAGCTGCAGCGAGCGGCCCATCTCGCTCACCCGCTTGACGACGATGGCGACTTCCTCGTCCTCGGACGACGGCACCGGCAGCACCACGGTGTTGAAGCGGCGCTTGAGCGCGGCCGACAGCTCGTTCACGCCCTTGTCGCGGTTGTTGGCGGTGGCAATCACGCTGAAGCCGCGCGTGGCCTGCACTTCGGAGCCGAGTTCGGGAATCGGCAGGGTTTTCTCGGACAGCACGGTGATGAGCGAATCCTGCACATCGGCGGGAATGCGTGTCAGCTCCTCGACCCGGGCGATCTTGCCGGCGCGCATGGCGTTCATCAGCGGGCTGGGCACCAGCGCTTTCTCAGACGGGCCGTTGGCCAGCAGCTGGGCATAGTTCCAGCCGTAGCGCAGCTGTTCTTCGCTGGTGCCCGCCGTGCCCTGGATCAGCAGCGTCGAGTTGCCGCTGACGGCGGCGGCCAGGTGCTCGGACACCCACGACTTGGCGGTGCCCGGCACGCCGTAGAGCAGCAGCGCCCGGTCGGTGGCCAGCGTGGAGACGGCGATTTCCATCAGCCGGCGGCTGCCGATGTACTTGGCGCTGACCTGGAAACCGTTGTCCAGCTTGTCGCCCATCAGGTAGGACACCACGGCCCAGGGCGACAGCAGCCAGTTGGCCGGCCGCTCGTGGCGGTCGTGCTTTTTCAGCTCGTCAAGCTCGTGGGCGAATTCTTGTTCAGCATGCTGGCGCAGGGTTTCAGGTTGGGTCATGGTCGTTCTTTTTCAAAAAAAGTGACAGGGAAGTCAAACGGAAGAAGTCAGGTTCAGAAAAGCGTGCCGGGCCGAGATGGCCTGCAGGCT
>JAQGNK010000091.1 GCA_028291905.1 Polaromonas sp. | reverse complement strand
TTGGTCGCCGCGATCGCCTCGCAGTAGCGCAGGTTGTTGTCCGTGTTGATGTTGTCCAGAAACAGGATGCCCGGCTCGGCGAAGTCGTAGGCCGAGTGCATCACCGTGTCCCACAGCTCGCGCGCCGAGATCGTCTGATAGACCCACAGGCCATCGGCGCGCTGGAAGGCGCCGTTCGCGAGCAGGGGCGCGCCGGGCTTTTCCTGATGCACCAGCTCCCAGGGCAGGTCATCGTTCAATGCCTGCATGAAGGCGTCCGGCACGCCGACCGATACGTTGAAATTGTTCCAGCGGCCGGGTGTGCGCTTGGCGGTGATGAACTCATGCACATCCGGGTGGTCGATGCGCAGCACGCCCATCTGGGCGCCGCGCCGCGAGCCGGCGCTCTCGACCGTCGAGCACGACTGGTCGAACACGTTGATGTAGCTGCACGGGCCCGAAGCCATCGACGCCGTGCCCTTGACCTCGGCGCCGCGCGGGCGGATGCGCGAGAAGTCGTAGCCCACGCCGCCACCGCGCCGCATGGTTTCGGCGGCTTCGCGCAGGGCCTCGTAGATGCCGGGGTAGCCGCCGCTGTCCACGCCCTGGATGCAGTCGCCCACCGGCTGCACGAAGCAGTTGATCAAGGTGGCCTGGATGGCCGTGCCCGCCGCGCTCATGATGCGGCCCGCGCCGATGGCGCCGGCGTACAGGTTTTCAAGGAACAGCGCCTCGTGCTTCTCACGCTCGGCCTCCGGCTCGACCGACGCCAGCGCCCGCGCCACCCGGCGGTACACGTCGTCAACGCCGGTTTCGCCGGTCTTGAGGTATTTTTCCTTCAGCACGTCGTGGCTGATGGGCTGGATGGCTGTCAGGTCTTGCGGCCGGGCAAAATGTTCGCGCTTCATGGTCTATTGTTCCTTTGGAAAGCGCTGCGGGGCGAATACCGCCGGGCAGCCATTGCATGGGTTTTTGGAACGTCCGCACCTTGTCGCCAAAGGCAGCGCGCCACCTGTCTGGCAAGAATAGGCCCTTTTGGGGATAAACCCAAACATCCTCGCCTCGTTTGTCTTTTTTTAGAGTTTCAAGGCTGTAGCGCATATGTATCATGCGCATACAGCTATTAAAAACATAGCGTAATTCGATGCGCCGAATGTTTCTGGCCATGCCGCCCGCTCAGTCCGAGATGACTTGTCCGTCATGCTCCACATAGGGCTGGTACGGCCCGGTGCCGCAGTTCGAGGCCAGCGAAGCCGGCACGAAGTCGCCTTTTTGGGCATCGAAAATGTGGATTTCCCCCTCCTCGATCACATAGTGCCAGCCGTGCAGCGTGAGGGCACCGGCCTCTACCGCCCGCCTGACCATCGGGTAGTCCAGCAGCCGCTCCAGCTGCAGCACAACCGAGCGCTGCTCGGTGCGGCGCAGCGCTTCGGGGGTGGGCTGGACAGGCAGCAGGGCGTCCTGTACCAGCCTGAGCCAGGCCTTCAAGGCCACGGCCTCCTCCGGCACACCTTCATAGGCTGCCCGGATGCCGCCGCACTGGCTGTGGCCGCAGACCACGATGCGCTCGACCTTCAGGCTCAGCACCGCGTACTCGATGGCCGCCGTGGTGCCGTGCAGGCCGTGCGAGCCGCCGTAAGGCGGAATGAAAGCACCGACGTTGCGCACGACGAACAGCTCGCCCGGGCCGGCGCCGGTCAACAAATAAGGCACCAGCCGCGAATCCGAGCAGCCGATGAACAGCGTCTTGGGGTGCTGGCCCTGCGTCACCAGGTCCTGAAAGCGCTGCTGGTGCAAAGGAAAATAATCCGATTTGAAACGCCGCAAGCGGAGCAGCAGCTCGTCCGTGGCTGCGGCGTTTTCGGTCATTGCACCAGCGGCGAATCCGCGCCTTCAAGATCGATGCCTTCGACCAGTGCCTCGCCGACCAGCAGGCTCATGTACTGGTGCAGCGCCCGGGCGCGCGACTGCACCGCCAGCTGCGCGGCAATGCGCTCGCGCACTTCAGCATAGGCGGGCTGCCTGCCGGCGCGGCGGCCCAACACCTCGATGATGTGAAAACCGAAACGGGTATGGATCAGCCGTGGCTGCACGCCGATGCCCCACTGCGAATGCTGCTGGTGAAACAACTCGTTGGCCAGCTCGGGCGCGCAGTCGTCGGGGCCGACCCAGCCCAGGTCGCCGCCCTGCGCGCTCGTCGGGCAGTTGGACAGCTCGGCGGCCAGTTGCGCGAAGCGTCCGGGCGCGGCGTCGTTGCGCGTCAGTTCCAGCAGCGCCTTTTCGGCATGGACCGCGAGCGCCTGCACGTTGACGCCGGGCGTGACGGCAAACAGGATATGCTGCAGATGCAGCGCCTGGCCCACCACGAACTGCGCCGTGTTGGCCTCGTAATAGCGCTGGCATTCCTCTTCATTGGGCTGGGGGCTTTGCACCTCGCCGTCCACCATGGCCTCGATGGCCTGGCGCTCGGACTCGCCCAGCGCGGGCGCCGCCAGTTCCTTGCAGCGCGGCAGCAGGCCCTTCATCACGGCCTGCTGGCGCAGCAGCTCGGAATAAGCCAGCTCGCGCAGCACGCCCTCCTCGGGGCGCTGCCCGGGCGCATGCAGGGCAATGCCGTTGACAAGGGCGGTGGGCGCAACGGCCTGGCTGGCGGGGGCGCCGCCGGCACACTGGCAGGCGCTGCTGCCGCAGCCGGCGGCCGGGGAGGCTTGAGCGTTCATGAGTACTTGCTTTCTGGCTTCACCAAGGGTGTCGACGGTTGAGCGGCGCCTTTGGGCGCCTGCGTAGGTTTTGGCTGCGGACGCGGCGACGACCGGGTGGTGGCGCCGACATCCAGGCGGCGGCTGCGCACCACCTGGTAGGGGCGGAAGAGGTAGCCGACCGAGGCAAAGCCGCTCCACACATGCACCAGGCGGCTGAACGGGAACAGCAAAAATATCGTCATGCCGAACACGATGTGGAACAGGTAGGGCCAGGGCAACACGGCAAGCGCGGCGGAATCCACCTCGCGCAGGGTGAGGATGCGCTGCGCCCAGTCGGCCAGGATCAGCATCACGCCGCCATCGGCGTGTCCCCATGAAAACGGCAGGGTGATCAGGCCCACGACCAGTTGCACCCACAGGATCAGCAAAATGGCGAGGTCGGTCTTGTGGCTGGTGTAGCGGATGCGCTCGTCGAACATGCGCCGGTAGATCAGCATTGACAGGCCGATGAAGCAGATGAGGCCGGCAATGCCACCCGCGTAGATCGCCATGCGCTGCTTGGTTGCGGCATCCATGAAGGCGCCGTACACCGCATGCGGCGTCAGCAGGCCGACCAGGTGGCCGAAGAACAGGAACAGCACGCCGACATGGAACAGGTTGCTGCCCCAGCGCAGCAGACCGGTGCGCAGCAGCTGCGACGAGTCGCTTTTCCAGGTGTACTGGTCGCGGTCGAAGCGGACCAGGCTGCCCAGCAGGAACACCGTCAGGCAGATGTAGGGATAGACCCCGAAGAGGAAACCGTGCAGGGAGGCATTCATGCTTGTGCTCCTTGGGATGGGCGTGGCTTGCGAACGATGTGGATGGGTTGGGGCTGGTCGGGTTTGGACTGGCCTTTGGACGAGCAGCCGTCGAACACGACCGGCTCCTGCCAGACGGCGTCGATGGCTTCCTCGGCGGCGATCTCGACCGGCTGGGCCTTCTCGCCGGCCAGCTCCAGCAGCGCGCCCAGCACGGCGGCATAGGGGCTGGCGCGCTGCTGCAGGGCGGCGAAGATGGCGTTGAAGATGTGCGCCATCTCGCCCAGGAACTCGCGCGCCTCGCGCGGCGGCTGGGTCGAGGTGAACTCGAGCACCACCGGCAGAAAGTCGGGCATTTCACCCTCGGCAAGGTACATGCCGGCCTTGCCGTAGGTCTGCGCCAAGTCGATCATGGCCGGGCCCCGGTCGCGGGAGTCGCCGTGCACATGCTCGAACAGGTGCAGCGAGGTGGCACGACCCCGGTCGAACAGCTCGACATAGCCGGCCTCGGCTTCCAGCGCTGGCTGGCGCTGGAGCAGGTCGATCAGCGCATCAAGTTCGGCCAGACGCAGCGGCATCAGGGCTTTTTCCTCATGCAGCGCGCTGCGCATGTCGGCCAGGTCGCCGCGCAGTCCGGCATCGGGGTAGCCCAGCAGGCGGGCCAGCACGCGCAGGCTTTTGGTTGCTTTGGTCGCCTTGGGAATGGAATTGAACAGTGCCATGGTTGTCAGACCTCCACCTTGATGGGAATCGTGCGTTTCTTGCTGCCGCCGAAGATGCTCACATCGCTGGCGCCGTCGGAGCAGCCATTGCCGAAAGTGAATCCGCAGCCGCCGCGCATGTCGAAGGTGTTTTCGGCGTATTCGCGGTGCGTGCTCGGAATCACGAAACGGTCTTCGTAGTTGGCAATCGCCATGATGTGGTACATGTCCTCGACCTCGGCCACCGTGAGGCCGGCCTGCGCCAGCACCGCCAGGTTCTGCTCGTTGTCCACATGCTTGCTGCGCTGGTAGGAGCGCATCGCCAGCATGCGCTGCAGCGCCCGGATCACCGGAGCGGTGTCGCCCGCCGTCAGCAGGTTGGCCAGGTACTGCACCGGAATGCGCATCTGGGCAATGTCGGGCAGCTCGCCGTTGATGCCGATATGCCCGGCGTTGGCCGCCGAGGTGATGGGCGACAGCGGCGGCACGTACCAGACCATGGGCAGCGTGCGGTACTCGGGGTGCAGCGGCAGGGCCACCTTCCACTCGACCGCCATCTTGTACACCGGGCTCTTGCGGGCGCCTTCGAGCCAGGCTTCGGGAATGCCGTCCAGGCGCGCCTGGGCAATCACCGCCGGGTCATGCGGATTCAGGAAAATATCGAGCTGGGCCTGGTACAGGTCCTTGTCGTTTTCCACGCTGGCTGCTTCCTGGATGCGGTCGGCGTCATACAAAATGACGCCCAGGTAGCGGATGCGGCCCACGCAGGTTTCGCTGCACACCGTCGGCTGGCCGGCCTCGATGCGCGGGTAGCAGAAGGTGCATTTCTC
>JAQGNK010000049.1 GCA_028291905.1 Polaromonas sp. | reverse complement strand
TGTCGGCCGGCGCCACGTCGCCGGGCATGACCAGCTCGTCGCCGGTCGAAAACAGCGCGACCCGGACACGCGGCGCCACGAGCAGACGGTCAAAGCCGATGCTGGCGGCCAGCCCCAGCGCGGCCGGTCCCAGGCGCTCGCCCGCCCGCAGCACCACCGCGCCAGCAGCCACATCCTCGCCGCGCCGTCGAATCCACTGGCCCACCCCAGGCTGCACGCGCAGGCGGACACCGCCTTCGCCAGCTTCGCAGTCTTCCTGCATCACGACCGCATCGGCGCCCGGCGGAATCGGCGCCCCGGTGAAAATCCGCGCCGCGCTCATCGGCGCCAGCATCTGCCCACTGCTGCCGGCGGCAATGCGCTGGTGGACCTGCAGCGGGGTCGCCGCGTCCACCCAGTCAGCCGATCGGACCGCATAGCCATCCATTGAACTGTTGTCGTGCGCCGGCACGTCGAGGCTGGCGGACAGGTCCTGCGCCAGCACGCGGCCGTCGGCATCGAAGGTCGAGACGCTCTCGGCCGGCGCCAGCGGCGCGGCATGGGCCAGTAATTCGTCGAGCGCCTTGTCGAGCGGTTTCAAGGGAGCGCGCGCAGGCGGAGCAGACATTGAAGCGGGGGGAATCGAACTCATGGCGGGTATCCGGGAGAGTGGAAAAACGACCAATTCCATTTTTAAATCAATTCGAGATCAGGCGCAAAGCTGCAAACAGTGCTACAGCACGGCAAGGCGAAGCAACGACATATCGGATTGATCTAAAAATGGAATCAGCCGAGCCGGTCTTCAAACGAGTAGGCAAAGCGGCCCTGATTGTTCACCAGGAAGTCGGCCACAGCGTCGGCGTCATTCAAATCCAGCACCGGGCGCAAGGTTGCCGATGGCAGCTGCCGGGGCGAATCGGTAGCAATTGCCACGACGAAATCGTCGTCCTGGTAGCGCGTCGGCTTGCCGGAGGAAGCGCGCCAGACTTCTATTTTGAGCAGGTCGCTGTGCTTGAAGCCTTCGACCAGCACCCAGTCCACGCCGTCGTACAGCTCGGCGATCAGCTGGTGCACCGTCAGCTCGGCCGGCCGCTCGAACTCGCGCATCAGCGCCAGCCGGTTTTGCGACGCCACCACGACCTCGAAGGCGCCGGCCTCGCGGTGGCGGAAGGTGTCCTTGCCGGGATGGTCGATGTCGAAGCGGTGATGCGCATGCTTGACGACCGACACCCGCAGGCCGCGCAGCCTGAGCGCGGGAATCAGCTGCTCAACCAGGGTTGTCTTG
The DNA here is from genome assembly GCA_028291905.1 of Polaromonas sp. Classification (GTDB taxonomy): domain Bacteria; phylum Pseudomonadota; class Gammaproteobacteria; order Burkholderiales; family Burkholderiaceae_C; genus Polaromonas. The sequence goes on along the minus strand of JAQGNK010000049.1, from coordinate 1,777 downwards.
CCCGAACCGGAGTAGCCGGCAAAACCAACGACGTTCATACGGCCACCTTTGGCAAACCGCCACTGCTACTAAATAAATAGCTGGCAGCGCAGGCAGAACCTGCGCTGGAGGCCGATTCATTGCACATTTTCACTGATGTAGCGCTGGATGGCGGCCGCATCGGGCGCCATCAGCTTGACGCGCTTGGGCAAGGCCTCGATGCCCTCGAAACGGGCCGGGCGCGCTGGCGGCTGGCCGAGCGCCTCTTCAATCGTCGCGGCGAACTTGATTGGCAAGGCGGTTTCCAGCACGATCATCGGCACGCCGGGCTGAATGTATTCGCGTGCCACCTTCAGGCCGTCGGCGGTGTGGGTGTCGATCATGGTGCCGAAGCGCCCGAAGGTGTCCCTGATGGTTGCCAGCCGGTCGGCATGCGTGCTTTTGCCGCTGACAAAGCCGAAACGCTGCGCCGCCAGGGGAAAGGCCGGATCGGCGCCCAGCTCGAAACTGCCCTGGCTGGCAATCTGGTCATGAAACAGCGAACGGGTCTTGCCGCCATCGCGGCCCAGCAGGTCAAACACGAAGCGCTCGAAATTCGAGGCCTTGGAAATATCCATCGACGGACTTGAGGTTTCATGGGTGTCGGTGCTGCCCCGCACCCGATACACGCCGGTGCGGAAAAATTCGTCGAGCACATCGTTCTCGTTGGTGGCCACCACCAGCTTGTCGATGGGCAAGCCCATCATGCGGGCGACATGGCCGGCGCAGACATTGCCAAAATTGCCCGATGGGACGGTGAAGCTGACATTTTCGGTGTTTGTCTTAGTCGCCTGGAAATACCCGGCAAAGTAATACACCACCTGCGCCATCAGCCTTGCCCAGTTGATCGAATTCACGGTGCCGATCTTGAACTGGCGCTTGAACGCCAGGTCGTTGGACACGGCCTTCACAATGTCCTGGCAGTCGTCGAACACCCCGTCCACCGCGATGTTGTGGATGTTGGCGTCCTGCAGGCTGAACATCTGCGCCTGCTGGAACGGGCTCATCCGGCCATTGGGCGAGAGCATGAAGACCCGCACGCCGTGCTTGCCGCGCATGGCGTATTCGGCGGCGCTGCCAGTGTCGCCGCTGGTGGCGCCCAGAATGTTGAGTTCCTCGCCGCGCCGGGCCAGCTCGTACTCGAACAGGTTGCCCAACAGCTGCATCGCCATGTCCTTGAAGGCCAGGGTCGGGCCGTTGGACAGCGCTTCGAGGTAGAGGCCTGCCTCCAGCGGGCGTAGCGGCACGATCTGGGCGCTGCCGAAGACTTCCTCGGTGTAGGTTTTGGCGCAGATCGCTTTCAGGTCGGCAGCGGGAATGTCGTCGATATAGAGCGACAGCACCTCAAACGCCAAGTCGGCATACGGCAAGGCGCGCCATTTCGCTAGCGTGGTCTCATCGACCTGCGGATAGTGCTCGGGCAGGTACAGACCGCCATCGGGTGCCAGGCCTTCAAGCAGGATTTCGCAAAAGCGCTTGAACTCCGGCGGCTTGCCGGACGAGGCGCGGGTGGAGATGTAACGCATCAGGCCAGCTCCTCCTTGCGGATGCGGGTGATCGGCGCCAGCACTGTCGGCAGCGCCTGCATCTGGGCCAGCGCCTCGTTCATTTTGGCTTCGACGCAGTCATGCGTCAGGATGATGAGGTCGGTCTGGGTCGAGCCTTCGCCGCCCACTTCATCGGCTTCGCGCTGCAGCACCGCGTCGATGCTGATGCCCAGCGCTGCCAGGATGCCGGTGACATTGGCCAGCACGCCGGC
>JAQGNK010000075.1 GCA_028291905.1 Polaromonas sp. | reverse complement strand
GCATCGGCTTGGAGCTGCTGCTTCACGCCGGCGGCCACTTCTGCGCCCGATTCGATAAAGGTATCGACGACTGTGGGCGACGTCGGCGAGCGAAGAATTTGCGCTTGTTTGAGCTCGCGCGTGAGATACAGGTCATAGGCGCTGCCTTTGCCTGCAACGACGCGGTGGCCGGCCTGGTCCACCTCCTCGTTGGACTGCAGCGGCGAGTCCGCCCGCACCAGGTAGGCCCCTTCGATCAGCACATAAGCGGCCGTGAACGCAATGCCTTCGCCGCGAAGCGGATCAATCGCAAAAAATCCGATGTCGGCCTGCTCGGCAGTGACGGCTTCGACCGACTTGCCGGCCGCGTCAAACACCACCAGCGACAAATCGACGCCCAGCCGCTCGGCCAGGCCGCGCGCCAGGTCAACCGAAACGCCGACGGGCTCGCCCGTGGCCGGATCGCGGTTGGCGAGAATGGGATTGCCCAGGTTGATGGAGGCGCGCAGCGTGCCGGTCGGCGCAAAGGCGGCAACGAGGCTTGGATTGACGGTCATGAAGGAGTCTTCCTGTTTCTAGGGTAGGTAGGGGTTGTGTAGTGGCAGCGCAGCAAGAAAGTGACTCACGCCTTGAGGATGCCGCTGATGGCCGACAGGTTTCGCAGCGTGCTGTCCAGGTGCTCGTGCATCGCCTGCGAGGCCTCCTCGTTGCGTTCGTGCTCCAGCAGCGCCAAAACATGAAGGTGCTGCTCGCAGTGCTCCTTGTAGCGCGTTCGATCCTTCATGGACCGGTAGGACAGCAGGCGGCGCACCCGGTTGACGCGCCGGATGGCGTCAATGAAAAATGAATTTCCGGAGGCTTCCACCAGCGACTCATGAAACCGCACGCCGCGATCATGGAGCTGGTCCGCCGTGTCGGTGTCGATGCCGCCACTCAGCAAATGGAGTTCGGCGGCGCGGCAGCGTGCCAGCACCTGGGGATCGAGCCGGTAGCCGGGCTCCAGCAGTGCCGCAGGCTCCAGCGCCAGGCGCAGGCGGTAGGACTGCAGCAAAGTGTCCGGCGTGGTCAACATCGAGGAGAACACCCAGCCATAGCCTGGCTTCTTTTCGGCCCAGCCCTCCTGCGCAATGCGGCCCAGCACGGCGTTGAGCTGCGCCAGCGTCAAGCTGTACCGCGCCTTGATCATGGCTTCCGAGAAGCCGTCGGGCAGCAGGCCCCTCAGCCGGTCGTCGGCCAGACGAAAGTACGCGGTGGTAGTGACATCGGACTCTGCCAAGCCCAGCTGCTCGACCAGTTCGGAAAGCGATTTGTCGATCAGCGGGGTCACAAAGTAGCCGCGGTTGGGCTCGCGTTTGAGCACGCCTTTTTGCATCAAGAGGTCCAGCGCTTCGTTCACGGGCGAGCGGGACACACGCAAGCGGTCGGCCAGCATCTGGGCGGGTAGGTGACTGCCGGGCAGGAGACCCTCGGTCTTGATCAGTTCGACAATCTGGGCGGGGATGGATTTTTCGGGCTTCATAAGAGCCCAATTTTGCAGCACCCTTATTCCCTGGTTGCCACGAGCGAAGCGCCCTGATGCGCGGCAATCGTCTGGTGCAGAATCAACGGGATCACCCCGCCATGGCGCAGCAGTTGCACTTCGAGCTGCGTTTCAACCGCAGCCATCGCCTCAAATTGTTGAATCTGGCCGTTGGCCCGGAGGATCGCGACAGGCACGCGGGCGCGAGGCGCCGCCCCTTGCGCATCGGCCTGGATCTCGATCCGGTCGCCCGGCTGCAGATGCAGCGACTGCGGATCAATGCCAGGGGGCAGCCGCAGCGGCAAGATGCCCATGCCGATCAGGTTGGAGCGGTGGATGCGCTCGAAGCTCACCGCCAGCACGGCCCGGATGCCCAGCAGGCGCTGGCCCTTGGCGGCCCAGTCGCGCGAAGAACCCGTGCCGTAGCGCTCGCCAGCCACCAGGACCACCGATTGGCCGGCCTCCCGATAGCGCCGGGCGACTTCCCAGATGGGCTGGACCTCGCCGCTCGGGACGTGCAGCGTATGGGCCACCGGCATGCCCGGCATCAAGAGGTTCACCAGGGTCTTGCTGTGAAAGGCCGCCCGCACCATCACTTCCCAGTTGCCCCGGCGCGAGGCGAACACATTGAGGTCCTGGCGGTCATCGCCGCGCTCGACCAGAAAGTCGGCCACCAAGCTGTCGGGTGGAATAGCGCTGGCAGGCGAAATGTGGTCGGTGGTGATGTCGTCGCCCACCACCATCAGGGGGTAGGCGACGTAACTTCCCAGCAGGCTGCCTTCGGTGACGGCGGCAAATGGCGGGCGGCGCAAGGCCGTGGACTTCGGGTCCCAGGGAAACAGCGGCGTATCGGGCGCCTTCAAGGCGAACCACTGCGGGTTCTGGCTGGCAATGGCAAAGTCTCGCTTGTAGTCGGCCGGGTCTGCGCTAAGGGCCAGGTGCTCTGCGATTTCTTCACGGGTCGGCCACAGGTCCTGGAGGTAGACGCTGCGCCCGTCCGGTGTCACCTGCACGGGTTCCTCCTGCAGGTTGCGCGACGCGTCCCCGGCCAGGCCGAACGCAATGACCAGCGGCGGCGACATGATGAAGCTCAGTTCAATGTCGGGATGCACCCGGCCAGGAAAGTTGCGGTTGCCCGACAGGATAGCCACCGCCTGGCTTTGCCCGGCTGCCTGTGCCTGGCGAATCGGCGCCGTGAGCGGACCCGAATTGCCAATGCAGGTCGTGCAGCCGTAACCCACGATGCCAAAACCGACGGCGTCCAGGTCGTCAATCAGGCCGGCGCGCTTTAAATAAGAAGCCGCTGCGGGTGAACCCGGACCCAGGGACGTCTTGACCCAGTACGGCACCTTCAGGCCCAGCGCCCGTGCCTTGCGCGCGACCAGCCCTGCGGCAATCAGCAGTTGCGGATCACTGGTGTTGGTGCAACTGGTAATGGCCGCCAGCGCGACGGCATGTTTGGGGAGCGGGCCATCGGCCTTTGCGGTGAAGTTGACGGCGGCCAGCGCTTTGGTGCTGTCCCCGAAGTTCATCAGGTCCTGTGGTCGGCGAGGACCGGCAATGTGCATGCCGATGGCGTCCATGTCGATGTCGAGGATGCGCGTGTAGCGTGGCTCGGCCTGCGGGTCAAACCACAGGCCGACGCGCTTGCAATACGCCTCTACCAGCGCAATGTGCGCTTCGCCGCGCCCGGTTGCGCGCAGGTAGTCCAGGGTGTTCTGATCGACCGGGAAATACCCGGTGGTCGCGCCGTATTCAGGCGCCATGTTGGCCACCACCGAACGCTCGCCTGCAGTCAGGGTCGCAACCCCGGGGCCGAAATACTCGACAAACTCGCCCGAGACGCCCATGGCGCGCAGCCGCTGCGTGGCTGTGAGGGCCAGATCGGTGGCCAGCACGCCGGGGGGCAAAGCGCCACTCAGGCGCACCCCGACGACGTCGGGAATGCGCAGCATGGTGGGCATGCCGAACATGACGGTCTGCGCTTCGAGTCCGCCCACACCCCAGCCCAGCACACCAATCCCGTTGACCATGGGCGTGTGGCTGTCGGTACCGATCATCATGTCGGGCACCAGCCAGGTGTAGCCGTCCCTTTCTTGCGTGGTCACCACGGTGGCCAGCTGCTCCAGGTTGATGGTGTGCATGATGCCCGTGCCAGGCGGATGGATCCGCACGCCACGCAGGGCTTTGGAGGCCCAGCGCAAAAACCGGTACCGCTCGGCGTTGCGGCGAATCTCGTGCTGAAGGTTGACCGTGGCGGCGTCCTGTTGCCCATAGGCCTCGACCGCCAGGGAGTGGTCCAC
>JAQGNK010000040.1 GCA_028291905.1 Polaromonas sp. | reverse complement strand
CGTCAGCACCTCGTCCATCAGCGTCAGCGTGCCGTGCTCGTCCAGGCCGAACTCGAACTTGGTGTCGGCAATGATGATGCCCTTGGTCAGCGCGAAGGCGGCGGCGGCCTGGTAGATCGCAATGCTGAGCGTCTTGATCTGCGCGGCCAGCTCGGGGCCGACAATGGCGACAACCTGCTCGTAGCTGATGTTCTCGTCGTGCTCGCCAACCTGCGCCTTGGCGGCCGGCGTGAAGATCGGCTCGGGCAATTTGCTGGCATTCTTCAGGCCGGGCGGCAGGGCCACGCCGCAGACCGCCTGGTTTTGCCGGTACTCGGCCCAGCCGCTGCCGGCCAGGTAGCCGCGCACCACCGCCTCGACCGGAATGGGTTTTAAGCGCTTGACCAGCATCGAGCGGCCGGTGACCTGCGCGATTTCCGCCGCCGTCACCACGCTTTCGGGCGCCTCGCCGGTCAGGTGGTTCGGGCAGATGTGGCCGAGCTTGCCGAACCAGAACAGCGCCATCTGCGTCAGCAGCGCGCCCTTGCCGGGGATCGGCTCGCCCAGGATCACGTCGAAAGCGCTCAGCCGGTCGCTGGCCACCATCAGCAGCCGGTCGCTGCCCACGGCATAGTTGTCGCGCACCTTGCCGCGCGCCAGCAAAGGCAGGGAGGTCAGGGCCGAGGTGTGAAGTGCGGGAGGGGTGGTGGTCATGCGGGTGTGCGGGTTTGAAAAAGTAAGAAAGCCCGTGCGACCGGCGTCAGCCACGGGCTTTGAATTATCGTCAATCCGGCGCGGCCAACGGCGCGAATGCCTGATGTGCCTGAGTTGGCTGGTTAATGCACGACCTGCGCCAGCTCGCCGTTGGCGTACTGCGCGGCCACCACCGACAGGCTGCGGCCCTTGATGCCGGCGGCCTGGCCTTCGCAGCCGAACTCGATGTAGCGCTGCTTGCAGATCGCCTTGGCGGCCTCTCTGGCGGGCTTGAGCCATTCCCGGGCATCGAACTTGTCGGGGTTCTCGGCCAGGAACTTGCGCACGGCAGCGGTCATGGCCAGGCGGATGTCGGTGTCGATGTTGATCTTGCGCACGCCGAACTGGATCGCCTTCTGGATTTCCTCGACCGGCACGCCGTAGGTTTCCTTCATGCTGCCGCCGTACTGGTTGATGAGGGCCAGCAGGTCCTGCGGCACGCTCGACGAGCCGTGCATCACCAGGTGGGTGTTGGGAATGCGGCGGTGGATTTCCTTGACGCGCTCGATGGCCAGGATGTCGCCGGTGGGCTTGCGGGTGAACTTGTAGGCGCCGTGGCTGGTGCCGATGGCAATCGCCAGCGCGTCGAGCTGGGTGCGCTTGACGAACTCGGCCGCTTCCTCGGGGTCGGTCAGCAGCTGGTCGTGCGTCATGACCGCGTCGGTGCCGTGGCCGTCTTCCTTGTCGCCCTTCATGGTTTCCAGGCTGCCCAAGCACCCCAGCTCGCCCTCGACCGACACGCCGGTGGCATGGGCCATGTCGACCACCTTGCGGGTGACCTCGACGTTGTAGTCGAAGCTGGCAATCGTCTTGCCGTCGGCCTCCAGGCTGCCGTCCATCATGACCGAGCTGAAGCCCAGGTCAATCGCGCCCTGGCAGATCGAAGGGCTCTGGCCGTGGTCCTGGTGCATCACCAGCGGAATGTGCGGGTAGGCCTCGACGGCGGCCAGGATCAGGTGCTTGATGAAGGATTCGCCGGCATACTTGCGGGCGCCCGCGCTGGCCTGCAGGATGACCGGGGCGCCCACCTCGTCGGCGGCGGCCATGACGGCCTGGACCTGCTCCAGGTTGTTGACATTGAAGGCTGGAATGCCGTAGCCATTGGCGGCGGCGTGGTCCAGAAGTTCGCGCATCGAAACGAGTGCCATGATCTGAATTCCTGAAGTTGAAAAGCTGTAAAAAACCGATGGTCTGGCCGGCTGCCAGCATACTGTTTTATGGCACGGCGGCCGTGGTAACCGGGATGTAACCTTACCCTTGATTCTACTGTCTGCCAATAGTCCGCCCGGTCAGGAAAATGCTGCAAAACAGAGCCGGTAGCAGCGGCTGAAGGGCGGCGCCGGCGCCGGCTGCTCAAAGCTGCCGCCATGGATGTGCATCACCCGGCCGACGATCTTGTGGCCCAGCCCCAGCCGTTCGCTGCGGGCCGAAGGCGGGTGCACCCCGCTGGCCGGGGCCTCTGCGCCGCCTCCTGCGCCTGCGCCGTCGTCGCAAACCTGCAGCCAGGGCCGGCTGCCGGCGCATCCCCACTGGATTTCCACTGAGGTGCCGCTGGCGGTGTGCTGCAGGGCGTTGTCGATCAGGTTGCGCAAGGCCAGCTCCAGCAGCAACGGATGCGCCTGCAGCGTCAGGCGCTCGGGGCCCTGGACACCCAGCAGGTGGCCGCTTTGCCAGGCCGCCTGCGCATAGCTGGCCACCACCTGCCGGGCCAGCGCCGCCAGGTCCACGGCCTGCAGCGGCTGCGCCAGGCCATCCCGGCCGGTGCGCGCCAGGGCCAGCAGCTGGCTGATGACATGGCCGGCGCGCAGCGCATCGGCGCCAATCTGCCGCAGCGCCGCCGCCTGCGCATCGGGCGGCAAGGCGCCCCGCAGCGACGCGGCCTGCAGGGCGATGGAGGACAGCGGCGTGCGCAGCTCATGCGCGATCTCGCTGGCCAGCTGGCGCTCGCGCTCCAGCGCGGCCTGCTGCTGGCCGAGCAGCTGGTTGATGGAGCGCACCACGGCGTTGAACTCGCGGTAGGGATGGCGCGCCTGCAGCCGCTCGGCCGTGTCCACGTCCAGCGCCTGCACGTCGCGCGACAGCGCCTTGAGCGGCTGCAGGCCGCGCAGCACCGCCGCCCCCAGGGCCAGCGCCACCGCCGGCAGCAGCCACAGGCCGGGCGCGGCCAGCTGGACCGCGACATCTTCGGCCAGCGCCTCCCGCTCCTCGGTCTTGACCAGCACCGTCACCTGGCGGCCATGCGCCGCGTCCCACTGGGAAAAACTGCGCCAGGCTGTGGCCGGCATGCCCAGCTGCAGGTCGGCAAAGCCGTCGCCCAGTGCAAACAGCGGCACCGGCGCTTCGCCCGAGCGGGCCAGCACATGGCCGGCGCCGTCCCGCACCAGCACGCTCAGGGAGAACTGGTAATCATGCTTTTTAAGGCTGGACAAGGACGGCGCGGCCACGACCAGGCTGGCCTGGCGGGCCGTCGGCGCGGCGCCGGCCGTGAAAGGCGGCAGGTCCAGCGCCAGCAGCAGCGCCGCCGTTCCGGCCAGGTGGCCGTCGGTCAGCTCATCGGCCTCATGCACGCCGGTGCGCCAGCCAACCGCGACAAAGCCGGCCCACACCAGCAGCAGCGCTGCCAGCACTCCGCACACCAGCCGGCGGCTCAGCGATGCCTGGCGCCCCTTGAGCGGGTTCATAGCTGGTCGTCGCGGGGAATGAAGTAGCCCACGCCCCGCACCGTCTGGATCAGCCCGTCGCCAAGCTTGCGGCGGACGTGGTGGACATGCACTTCGACCGCGTTGCTGCCGACCGCGTCCTGCCAGTTGTACAGCCGGCTCTCCAGCTGCTGGCGCGACAGCACCCGGCCACGGGACTGCAGCAGCAGCTGCAGCAGGGCGAATTCGCGCGGCGTCAGCTCGACCGCCTGGCCGGCGCGCAGCACGCTGTGGGCGGCCGGGTCCAGCACCAGGTCGCCATGCACCAGCAGCGGCTGGGCGCGGCCGGCCGAGCGGCGCAGCAGGGCGCGCATGCGGGCCTGCAGCTCGTCCAGGTCGAAGGGCTTGACCAGGTAGTCGTCGGCGCCCAGGTCCAGGCCCGAGATGCGGTCGGCCACCTGGTCGCGCGCCGTCATGATCAGCACCGGCATCAGGCGGTCCGGCAGGCCGTCGCCGGCCTGCGACTGCCTGATGCGCCGCAGCAGGTCGCCGCCATCGCCGTCGGGCAGGCCGAGGTCGAGCAGCACCAGATCGAACGCCTCGCTGCGCAGCGCTGCCCAGGCGGCGCCGAGCGTGCCGCAGGCATCGACCGCATGGCCGCGCTGCTGCAGGTTGGCCCGCAGGCCGGCGGCAATGCCGGCATCGTCTTCCACCACCAGGATTCGCATCGGCCTATTGTCATGCGGCCTGCGGACTTTTCAAATTCCAGGCCTGGCGGGGCCTCGCACTGGCGGCCATCACGGCGTTCGGTGATGGCAGCGCTTTGCTACTGAATCCATAGCTGCTTGCACAGACGGTGGCTGAGCCAGAGGCCTTTTTTCCTGATTAGCTGCCTGGCTCGGGCCTGCTTCTCCCCACATCGTTCCCGCCTTCGCGTGAATGAGGGTTTTTGACTGGCTGAGCCAGGAAGCCGGAGCGCCATCACCCCACTTGCAACAGCTGCGCTCCCGCAAGCAGTTTGCTATTTAATTTATAGCTGCTTGCGCATGCATTGCCTGCGCTTCATCCACTTTTTACCTGATTGGATACATGCCTCAGCCAGTCAAAACCGTCATTCCCGCGAAGGCGGGAATCCAGCCGGAGCGGGGTATGAGGCACTAAATTCCCGCCTTCGCGGAAATGACGCGCAGAGGGAGTGTCTGAGGCAAGCAGCCAATCAGGAGGTTTCATAATCAATTGCGCCATTTTTCGCTCCCCGTGTTTCTCCTTCCCTCGCCGCTAAGGCTGGGATGCAAACCTGCCGAATCCGCTCCAGGCTCGCCAGAGCTGAGCGGTGTTTGCCAGTGAGGGGGTTTCGACTCTATCCAGTCTTTTTGCGCTGCCCGCTCGCGGCTGTTTTGAATGGCCGCGCCAGGGTGCTGTTAAGGCCGGGTTAAGGCGGCCCGGCTACCTTGGCGACCCGTTTTCAAATCCGCTTGATGCCATGCCTTCCTTCTCTTCGCGCCCCGCTCCCACACCCCCGCGCCTTCTCTTCAAAACCCTCGCCGGCCTGCTGCTGCTCCTGGCCTGGGACGCGTCAGGGCTGGACCTGCCGATGGCGCGCTGGTTCGGCTCGGCCAGCGGCTTTGCGCTGGAAAACCACTGGCTCTGGCGCTACGTATTGCATGACGACATCCACCTGTGGCCCTGGGTGCTGGAGCTGGGCTTGATGGCTGGCATTTTCCTGCCGGTCGGCAGCTTGAGGCAGCTGCCGATGGCGCGGCGGGCGCAGCTGGCGCTGACCACGCTGGCCGCCCTGCTGGCCATCTCGGCGATCAAGCTGCACAGTCACACCAGCTGCCCCTGGGACCTGCAGGCCTTCGGCGGCGCGGCCACGTATGTGTCGCACTGGGCCTGGGGCCTGCGCGACGGCGGCAGCGGCGGCTGCTTTCCGGCCGGCCATGCGTCGGCGGGCTTTTCCTTCATCGGCGGATTCTTTGCCTTCCGGCATGCGCTGCCGCAAACCGCCCGGCGCTGGCTGATGGGCGCGATGGCGGCAGGTCTGCTCCTGGGCCTGGCCCAGCAGGTGCGCGGCGCCCACTACATGAGCCACACGCTCTGGACCGCCTGGCTGTGCTGGGTGGTCGCTGGCGGGCTGGATGCGCTGGTCAGCCGGCTGATTGCACGAACCCCGCCACCCGCGCCAGCACTGGCGCCCGCCCTCTCAGCACTTGCGCCATCGACGCCAGCAAACTGACATGGCTGACGCCCTCGAACAGCGCCGACTCGACCCGCACGCCGCTGGCCTGGAGCCGCCGCGCCAGCGCCAGGGTGCTGCGCTGCGGATCGACCACGCTGTCGTTCACCGGGGCGAGCAGCAGGGCCGGCGGTGACGCAGCCGACGCATGCGCCAGCGGCTGGCTGTCGGCGGGCGTGCCCGGCCAGCTGAAGGCGACCCGGGTCTGCGGGTCGCCAATCGGCAAAAAGTCGTAAGGCCCGGCCAGGCCGATCCAGCCGGCCAGGCGCGAAGGGCTCAGGCCCACCGCCGCCAGCCAGCGCTTGTCCAGCGCCACCATGGCCGCGTTGTAGGCGCCGGCGCTGTGGCCCATGACAAAAATCCGCTTCGCATCGGCGCCGTGTTCTTGCGCATGGTCAAAGGCCCAGCGCACCGCGCTGGCGCTGTCCTGCACGAAGGCCGGGTAGCGAAACGCCGGGCTCAGCCGGTAGTCGGCCACCACCGCCACGATGCCTTGCGAGGCCAGCGCTTCGCCGACGAAGCGGTAGTCGCCGCGCTCGCCCGACGACCAGCTGCCGCCGTAGAAGAACACCACCATGGGCGCCATGCCGCTACCCGCGTTACCCGCGCTATTCGCCTGCGGCTGGTACACGTCCAGCAGCTGGCGCGGATCAGGCCCGTAGGCCAGGCCCTGGGTACGACGGTAGGTGGTGGTAGGAACGGTGGCATTGAGCAGGTCGACGCCCGAGCAGGCCGTCAGCAGCGCCGGAAGCATCGCCAGCAGCGAGCGCCTGGGCAGGTGGGAGGTGAAAGTGTTCATTGAACACGAATACGCACAGCCGGGCTGTCTGGATTCAGGCCGGGCCTCGGCCGCCCCTGATGGGCGCCCTGGCTCAGGCTTTCATCCCGGCGCCATGCCTGCGTCATACCCGCGACGGCGGAAGATTTTCACGCTGGGGTATTAAAAGTGCTTCCGGCGCAGGCAGTGCTTGCGCAAGCAGCTATTTATTCAATAGCAGACTGGCAACCAGGCCGCAGTGGTTTCAGGTCAGGATGATGCCGCGAAGATCAGGCGGCCTCTTTGACAGCCCGGATTTCCCGGCCGCTTCAGGCGACGCGGCAGACCTTGAGCATGTTGGTGCCGCCCGGCGCGCCCATCGGCTCGCCGCAGGTGATGGCATAGACATCGCCGCTCTGCACGATGTCCAGCCGCAGCAGGTGGCCTTCGGCCTGGTCGAGCGCGGTGTCGCGGTCGGCGCTGCTGTCCATCAAAATCGCCCGCACATTGCGGTACAGCGCCATCTTGCGCTGGGTTTCTAGGCGCGGCGTCAGCGCGTAGATCGGCACATGGATGTCGTGCCGGCTCATCCACAGCGCGGTCGAGCCGCTGTCGGTCAGCGCCACGATGGCCTTGGCGCCCAGGTGGTGCGCGGTGAACAGCGCGCCCATGGCAATGGACTGGTCGATGCGGTTGAAGGTCTTGCCCGAAAAATCGGCGCTCAGCTCCTTGTACTCGGCCTTCTCGGCCTCCTCGCAGATCTTGGCCATTTCCTCGACCGTTTCCAGCGGGTACCTGCCGGCGGCGGTTTCGGCGCTGAGCATCACCGCGTCGGTGCCGTCGAGCACCGCATTGGCCACGTCGCTGACCTCGGCGCGCGTCGGCACCGGGTTCAGGATCATGCTTTCCATCATCTGCGTGGCGGTGATCACCACCTTGTCGGCCGCCCGGGCCATCTTGATCATGCGTTTTTGCAGCGCCGGCACGGCGGCATTGCCGACCTCGACCGCCAAATCGCCGCGCGCCACCATGATGCCATCGCTGACCTTCAGGATTTCCTCAAGCTTGGGGATCGCCTCGGCGCGCTCGATCTTGGCGATCAGGCCGGGCTTGTGCTTGTAGGGCGCGGCGGCCACGTTGCACAGCTGGCGGGCCATTTCCATGTCGGTGGCGTTTTTCGGAAAACTCACCGCCACATAGTCGGCCTGAAAGCTCATGGCGGTCTTGATGTCCTCCATGTCCTTGGCCGTCAGCGCCGGCGCGGTCAGCCCGCCGCCCTGCTTGTTGATGCCCTTGTTGTTGGACAGCTCGCCGCCGAGCTTGACGGTGGTGTGGACCTCCTCGCC
>JAQGNK010000021.1 GCA_028291905.1 Polaromonas sp. | reverse complement strand
CTCGCCACGTTCCGGAGGCCGCCTGCCATACATGCGGCAAGGGCTTGTTGCCGTTTGGCGTGTCCACGGCGCACGAGACGACCAGCACGTCGCCGTTGGGCAGCCCGGTGACGGTGGGATACCACCTGCCGAGGTTCATCCGCGGCTGCCGCGTCCAGCTGTTGTTGGCCGGGTTGTAGATCGCAGCGTCCGGCAGTCCAACCCAGTTGTCGATGTGGCCTCCGGCGACGAACAACCGTCCGTCGGGCAAGAACGTATGGGCGCTGCAAAACGGATCAAACCCAACCCGGCTGAGAGTTGTCACGCTCCCCGACACAGGGTCCCAGACCCGTGGGTCATCGCCGCTCACGCCGTCACCTGGCCAGAGCATGACGGTCGAATTGGGGAGCAGGTGGATGTGCGTGGGGAAATAAGGAAAATTGGGCCCGTTTTGCCATTGGCCGCTTGTCTGCGGGGTTTGCGCCCAGAGCAATGGCGATGCAAGCGCGCACAGCGCCAGGGCAAGCCGCAGGAGCCACTGGAGCATGAGGAAAATTGTTTTTTTCATGATCACTCCCTAGCGCAGCGGACGCAGGACAAAAATGCGCCGCGCGACGTGATGGTCCACATGCTCATGGGATTCCTCGGGTTCACCGGTATGCCCGTCATGCCCCATCACCACAATGTCCCCCCTCCTGTTGATGCTCAGCGCATCGGTCATCACCAGTCCGGGAACGGTCACCAGCGAATTGAGGTCCAGCATGCCGGTCGCCGCGGTCCAGACAAAAGCGCGGTCTCCCTCGGCGCTGGTGGCGGTGCCCACCACCTCGCCCCGGTTGTTGACATCCCGCGCGCGGCTGTCAATGCCGCCATCAAGCGCGCCAAGGTCCCGCATGGCCGTCCCGCCTGGCTGCCAGAGCACCGCCCTTGAGCGGTTCGGGAATTCACCAGTGCCGATTGCCACGCCAGCCATGGTGCCGTTTTCACTGATGCTGACGGCCTCGCTATGGACAAAGCCAGGCAGCGTGCCCAGGCTTATGACGCCGCCCTTGCGCGGCCAGGCGACAGCCGTCTTCACCTGGTCGCCAGACACGCCTACGATGTCGCCCCTGTCGTTCAGGTCAAGCGCCCGGGTTGTCAGGCTGCCTATGTTTTGCAGCAGCTGGGCCTCGCCGCGCCGGGTCCACCACACCGCCCGAACGCCGGCAGTCCCGCTGGCATAGCCGGCGGCCTCGCCCAGTTCATTGATGGCATAGGCTATTCCGCCGTTGGTGCCCGGCGGCAGCGCGAGTTCCTGCACCCCGACCCTGCGCACCGCACGGAAGGGGCGCAGCGCAACGCTGGTGTTCAAGGCCCCGGCAACCTCGCCCTGGTCATTGATGCCGTACGCGACACTGTTGCCGGCGCCCTGCTCGCCGGCAACGTCCTCGACCGCATGGTTCGGCATGAAGATTAGCGCCGACGAGGCTCTGCGTCGATCCCGCTGAAAGCCGCCGGCCACCTCATTGGTGGAATTCATGCCACGGATGATGGTGGTGGCGCCAGGATTGTCGAGCCTGGCGTATTCAATGGCGGTGTAGCCGGGACGCGTCTGCGCCTGCAAGGGTGGCGCGTGAAGCGCGGCGCCAGCGCCTGCTGCCATGGCCAGCGCCCAGTAGAAGGCACCCAAGCCAAAGGTACGCGCTAATTGCTTCTTCGGGCACCCAGCCTGCATTGACCTCATCATGGCAATCCTTTCGGCGGACAGTCATACCATCCGGAAATTGATGCCTGCGGCTTTTTTTCTTGTTCGCATTGACTCGTCCACCAACACCCATGCCACCGGGCCTGACCAGCCACGGCAACCTGTCAATGGTTCAGAAAGGATTCCATAAGCCCCAAGCATTTTTTCTTTGGAAACAATTGCCTATTAATCAGCAAAAAATTTCAAATACAAGTTGCCTTGAACAAGAATTAAGGACTCTTATATTCGGATACATACCTATGCATCCGGAGGAAATTCATTGCGTTTCCATACATCCGGATCGTCAGCAACCGTTAAAAATTCAGGGGCCTGCATTCGGAAAGAACAGCTGCTCGCCACCGATCCTGTAGCTGGCGACCACGCCCTGCCCGGCCGGTGACGTGACCCAATCGACAAACTTCTGCGCCTCTGCCGCCTTGGCCTGCGGATGCTTCGCCGGGTTGACGACCAGCACGCCGTACTGGTTGAACAGGCGCTTGTCGCCCTCGACCAGCACCGCCAGCCCAGCCTGGTTTTTGAACGACAGCCAGGTCCCCCGGTCGGCCATCACATAGGCGCCCAGGCTGGCAGCCATGTTCAGGGCCTGCCCCATGCCGCAGCCGCAGGCCTTGTAGCCGGCAAACGTCGGCGCTTCCGTGCCGGCCAGCTTCCAGTAACGCAGCTCGGCGGCGTGGGTGCCGCTCTTGTCGCCGCGCGAGATGAAGCCGGCGTTGCCAGCACTGACTTTTTTCAGCGCCTCTGTGATGTCCCGTCCCCTGGCGCCGGCTGGATCGGCAGCGGGGCCGACCAGCACGAAGTCGTTGTACATCACCGGATGGCGCTTGAGAGCAAAGCCTTCGGCCACAACTTTTTCCTCAGCTGGCTGGTCATGCACGAACAGCACATCGGCGTCGCCGCGGCGGCCCATGTCGATGGCCTGGCCGGTGCCGACCGCCACCACCTTCACTTCAATGCCAGAAGCCGCCTTGAACGCCGGCAGCAAATGGCTGAACAACCCCGACTGCTCGGTCGAGGTGGTCGAGGCCATTACGATGGGGGCGGTTTGCGCTATCGAAACAGTAGCTGCCTGCGCAATTGCACTAAGCGCCAGCACTCGAAAAGGCTTTAAAAATTGGCTCAAGGCAGTCATCCCAGTTCGCCCTTTAAAAAATTGGCGGCAGCCGCTGGCAGCGGGCCGTTGAAAAAATCATCGGTGGGCCGGTCGGCGACCAGCCGGCCCTGCTCCAGGTAGATCACCCGGCTGGCCAGGCGCTTGACCTGGCCCAGGTTGTGGCTGCTGAACACCAGCGTCATGCCCACGTCGGCGAACTCGGCCATCAGCCGCTCGACCTCGCGCTTGGCGGTCGGGTCCAGGCTGGCGGTCGGCTCGTCAAGCAGCAGCACCTGCGGACTGATGGCCCAGGCCCGCGCCAGCGCCACCCGCTGCTGCTGCCCACCCGACAGCGCCCTGGCATTGCGGCCCGCCAGCGCGGCCAAGCCGACCCGCTCCAGCGCCAGCAGCGCCTCGGCCTTGGCGATTTTCCAGGGCGTGCCCTGCAGCCACAGGCCCAGCGCCACATTGTTCAGCACGCTGGCGCGCAGCATGTGGGGGCGCTGGAACAGCATCGCCTGGCGCACGCCTGCAGCCGGCTCGACATGCCCCCGGCTCGGTGGCATCAAGTCGTGCAGCAGGCGCAGCAAGGTGCTCTTGCCGCTGCCGTTGGCGCCCACCAGCGCCACCCGTTCGCCGGCGTCGATCCGCAGCGTGCAGCCGGTCAGTGCCCGTACCGGGCCAAAGTTCATGCTGACCCCTTCCAGGCTGAAGATCGCCTTCATGAGCGCGCCCGTCGGGTTGACGAGCCTGACGGCGTTAGGGCTGCGGCGGGCTCGGGCAGCGCATCATCAAGCTGCTCGCGCCAGCGCCTGAGCAGCGCGATCAGGATGTTGAGCACCAGCACCACGCCCAGCAGCACCAGGCCCAGCGCCAGCGCCAGCGGCAGGTCGCCCTTGCTGGTTTCCAGCGCGATGGCAGTCGTCATGACACGGGTGAAGCCCTCGATGTTACCGCCCACCACCATCACTGCGCCGACCTCTGAAATCGCCCGGCCGAAGGCGGCAATCAGCACCGTGAGCAGGGCATACCGCTCGTCCCAGAGCAGGATCAGCCCGCGCATGAAGCGCCCGGCGCCCAGCGACTCAAACTGCTCGCCATGGCTGCGGCTGGCGTCGTCTATCGTCTGGCGCACCAGCGCGGTGACCATCGGCATGACCAAGAGGGCTTGCGCCAGCACCATGGCGTGAAAAGAAAACAGCCAGCCCAGAAAACCCAGCGGCCCGCTGCGCGACAGCAGCAGGTACACCACCAGCCCGACCACCACCGACGGCAGCGCCAGCGCGGTATTGAGCACCGCCAGCACCGCCGCGCGGCCGGCAAATCGCGCCACGCCCAGCCAGGCGCCCAGCAGCAGGCCGGCGCTGCAGGCGATCAGGCAGGCCAGCCCGCTCACCGCCAGCGACCGGGCCACGATGCCAGCCAGCAGCGGGTCGGCTGAAGCGATGAGTGAAACAGCGGTTGCGGCGCTGTCTGAGAAAGTGGTCATGCCATGGGTTTTGGCGCGACTGTAGCGCAGCCGGCAGACTTTTTAGCAGGCTAGGTAGTTGTCTTTATGAAGCTGCCTGCATAGGTTGCGGCTGGCATGCCGGCATGGGTCCGCGCCGATAATCAGTCCCCAACACGCCATGCACAAAATCGAACTCTCCTACCTGCTCAGCCCCCGGCGCGGCAAGGATGCGCTGATACGCAACCCGATGATGGACATGTTGCATGCGGTCAGCGAGCAGGGTTCGATTTCAAAGGCCGCCAAGGTGCTGGCGCTGTCGTACCGCCATGTCTGGGGTTCGCTGAAGGACTGGGAGCAGGCGCTGGGCCGCGGCCTGATCGTCTGGGACAAGGGCCAGCGCGCCCGGCTGACCGAATTCGGCGCCAAGCTGCTGTGGGCCGAGCGCCAGGCGCAGGCCCGGCTGGCGCCGCAGATCGAGGCCCTGACCAACGACATCGAGCGCGCCTTTTCAACGGCTTTCGATGACAGCGCCCATGTGCTGACGCTTTACGCCAGCCACGACGCGGCGCTGTCGGCGCTGCGCGAGCAGGCCAGCGGCCACGGCCTGCACCTGGACATCCGCTTTATGGGCAGCGTCGATGCGATTGCGGCGCTCAACACCGGGCGCTGCGTGATGGCCGGTTTTCACACCCGCGACCAGCCGGGCCGGCAATCGGCGGCGGCGCAGGCCTACCGCAGCCTGCTCAAGCCCGGCCTGCACAAGCTGATTGGTTTTGCGCACCGCCGGCAGGGGCTGATGGTGGCCAGGCACAACCCGCTGCATATCACAGGACTCGCCGACCTGGCGCGGCCCGGCCTTCGCTATGTCAACCGTGCCGCAGGCGCCGGCACTCGGGTGCTGCTGGACGATTTGCTGCTTGAAGCCGGCTTGCCGCCGCCGGCCATTGCCGGCTATGACCTGCAGGAGCCATCCCACACCGCCGTGGCGCAGGCGGTGGCCAGCGGCGCGGCCGATGCGGGCCTGGGC
This sequence comes from Polaromonas sp., assembly GCA_028291905.1. Lineage (GTDB taxonomy): Bacteria > Pseudomonadota > Gammaproteobacteria > Burkholderiales > Burkholderiaceae_C > Polaromonas. Next base: position 404 of record JAQGNK010000021.1, on the reverse strand, counting down.
ATCGAGGCGGCGGCCCGCGAGAAAGGCCTGGGCTTCGTGCCGCTGGCGCTGGAGCGTTACCACCTGGTCTGCCTGAAGTCTGAGTTGCCCGCACCCGCCGTGCAGGCATTACTGGCAGAACTACAGAGCGGCAACTGGCAGGCGCTGCTGAGCAGGTTGCCGGGCTTCAGCGGAGAAGCGGCTCAAAGCTGCCAAGTGCTTTCCTTGCGAACGGTATTGCCTTGGTGGCGTTATCGCACCAGTAAAATCTGAAACCGCCAGATGTCTAAGGTTTGGGCGTGTGCTGCAACCTGATTCATTAAATATCGCTACTGCTTTAAATTTTTGAGTGAATCTGGGTCTGATCCACGAAAGAGATCATGACCCCGTTAAAACAAGAGAGATACAAAAAAGCACCAGGGGCG
>JAQGNK010000010.1 GCA_028291905.1 Polaromonas sp. | reverse complement strand
AAAACTTCGCCCACGCTTGGGCAAACTTGCCATCTGGAAGACTGAGGGCAAACCCGTGCCAATGGGCCATCCTTCTTTCCAGAGCCGCGCGCATACATCATCTTTGCAATCCATCAACGGTCAGTTTTTGCAACACGCTTATCAGCAGCCCAGCGTTTTATGACAAATAATTTTCCCTGGTTTCCAGCTCCCTAGCTCTTCAACCCGACAAAGCCGCCTATGGATTCCACATCTCTTACCGCAGTGATCGCCATTGCCTGCCTGGCCATAGGCGCGCTGGGTTGCTGGCTGCTGATGCGTGGCCACGCCCAGGCCGCATCATCGCCGTCGCTTGCGCAAAGCCGCTCCCATCCAGGCCTGCAGGGCGAGCTGGGTAAAGCCAAGGCGCAAGCCCTTGAGCTTGAAGCGCAGCGCAACACCGCCGTCGCGAACTGCGAAAAGTCGGAGCAGCAGGCCGCGCAGCTCGGCCAGGCGCTGGAGCTGGCCAGGCAAGAGCAGGCCAGGGCGGTTGAAAAGGCGGCCCAGGTGCCCGGCCTTGAACTCAGGCTGCGTGCGCTGCAGGACCATCAGAAAGCCAGCCAGCCCGACGCCCAGGCCAAGTCAAAAATCCAGAACGAGCTGGCGGACGCGAAAAAACGCCAGCGCGTGCTCGAAGACGAGCGGCAAAGCGCCATCGCCAACTGCGAAAAAGCCAATCTGCAGGCCAGGCAGCTGCGCGAAGCGCTTGAGCTGGCGCAAAACGAGCAGGCCCAGCTGGCCGGGCAGGCCGCGCAACTGCCCGCGCTGCAGGCCCGGCTGCTCGCGCTGCAGCAGGAAAACCAGCAGCAGCAGGCCGGCCAGCACGCCTTGCAGCGGCAGCTGGCGGCCTGCGGGATCGAGCAAACCGAAGCGCTCAAGCTCGCAGCTGGCCGGCTGGCCGAGCTGCAGCTTGAAAATGCCGCGCTCAAGGAAGACGCCGCCACGGTTGCCGCCTTGCTGGCAGAGCAAAAGGAAGCGCCGCCGGCCATCACGCCGGCGTCCGCGCCCACAGGCCCGACGCAGCTGCCGGTGCTTGAGAGGGAAGTAGTGGCGCTGCAAAGCCTGGCCAAGACGATTCAGCAGGAGTTCGAGCTCTTCGCCGAAATGCAGCGCACCTTCACCCTGACCTCGACGACGGTGCAGGATTTCAGCGACGAGCCGGCGGCCCAGGAAACTGCTTCGGCCGCCACCTAGGCAGCCTGATACGTGCAAGGCCTTGAAATACCTCAAGGCCAAGCGAAGGCAAATTCCGCCCACGCGCCTGGGCTTGCCAAAATTCAAGAAAAAAGTGGCTGATGCGTAATCAATGCCTGCGCTTATCAGCTATTTTTTTTAGCGCGCAATCCCCTACTGGCGACAGTCGCAGCCCGGCGGCATGAGTGCTGCTGAATTCATAGCTTCCGGTGCAAGCACTGCCTGCGCTGCAGCCGTTTTTTGTCAATTGCGCAAGTTGCCCTCCGCTCCCGTGTTTCTCTTTCCTGCGCTGGAGGAAGGCAGAAATGGGGCCTCCCCGAATCCGGTCCGGGCTCGCCAGCGCTGAGCGGTGCTTGCCAGTCAAGATGATTCCGCTCTAGCAATCGAGCCGATGATTTCCATGTGCTGAACCAGCCCGCTGGCCATGATGGCAGCGCTACACAGTGCAAGCGGTCCAGCCAGTGCCCGGCCGGAGCAGCCGCAGTGACCGGCCCGCAATTGCTGAAAACCTGCAGCTTGGTGTAGCGGGGCACTGGCGGCAAGTGCCGGCAGGCTCGCCTGCGCGTCAGCTGGCCGCACGCAGCCGCAGCTTTTCGATCAGGCCCGCCCAGCAGCCTACTTGCTGCTGCGCACCAGCCGGGTCGCGCCGGCCGAGTTTCTTTCGCCTTCTCCGGCGCTGCCTTCCACGAAGCTGACATACATGAAGTAGCCGCGTCCGACTGCGCTCGACGACCAGAAGCGCGTCAGCGGCGTGGCCGGAAACGCCGCCGGGTTGATCGCCGCCTTGCCATCCTCCGCGTCGCGCACCGACGCAATGCCCGACAGCTCCTTCATGGTGGGCAGGCGCCACGGCTGGCCGGCGGCGGCGGCGACCTTGGCGGCATGGGCGGTGGCGTTGAAGTGGTTCAAGAACATCGCTTGCTCCGCGCAGGTGCCGCCCTTCCAGGACATTCCCTCAGCGCAGCGGCGCCATACCAGGCCGGTTCTGCTGTCGGTGATTTCCTGCTCGTCCGCCGAAGGCAGGTAGCGCTCCGCAGCCAATGCAGGCAGCGCGGCAACGACGCCCAGGACCAGAAACCAGCTGGTTAATTTTTTCGTCAGTTTGCGCTTGAGCATATGTCTCCAATCGTCTGCCCTTGAAAGAGGCCGATTGCAAAATGATACGGGTTACCCTCCTAAAGCACATACGGGGAGTTACCTAGCGAAGGCTTGTTCCTTTACCTGGGCGCAAGCGCTTGGATGTCCAGTTCACAGCGCAGGCGCGACATGCACCGGCCGCTATTTCATTGGGCAGCGGCATGGCCCGGCGACGGCAAGCGCGAAGGCGCACTGCTCAGCGGCGCGCTGGCGCCACCAGCGCCACGGTGCGCGCCGACACCGCGCCCTTTTCATCCACCAGCAGCTCGGCCGCGCTCACCGGCAGGCTAAACCGCCTGGGGCCGGCGCTGCCGGGGTTGACGAACAGCACCCCATGGCGTTCCTCGATCCTAGGCTTGTGCGAGTGCCCCGACACCACCACCCGCAGGCCGCGAGAAGCCGGGTCGATGGCCAGCTGCGCCAGGTCGTGCAGCGCGTAGATCGAGATGCCGCCGGCCTGCAGCAGCGCGGTGTCAGGCAGCCTGGCGGCCCAGTCGGCGGTGTCGTTGTTGCCGCGCACCACCGTCAGCGGCGCAATGCCTGCCAGCATGTCCAGGATGGCGGCGCTGCCGATGTCGCCGGCGTGGACAATCCGGTCGCAGCCGGCCAGAAAGGCCAGCGCCTCGGGCCGAAGCAGGCCGTGGGTGTCGGAAATCAGGCCGATGCGCAGCGCTGCCATGGGTGGGCGAGGAGTGGGTGGCTCAGCCGCCGGCCGGGGCTGCTTCAGCGCTTGGCGCCGGGTCTTCGTCGGGCGCGCTCACCTCGACCCGCATGTCGTTCATCTGCAGCGGCTGAAAGCCGTAGTCCGAGATAAAGGCCACGTCGGCCGCGTCATGGCCGTAGGCCAGCACGATGCGCCCGCCGCGCGGCGCGTCCTGGGTTGCGTCGAAGGTATGCCAGCGCCCGCCCACGAAGGCTTCGAACCAGGCGTGCAGGTCCATCGGGTCCAGCCCGTGCAGGTAGCCCGCCACCATGCGCGCCGGAATCTGCAGGCTGCGGCACAGCCCGATGCAGACATGGGTGAAGTCGCGGCACACGCCGGCCCCGTGCGCCAGCGTTTCCAGCGCGTCGGTGGTGGCTTCGCTCACGCCGTAGCGGTATTCGATGTTGTCATGCACCCAGGCGCGGATTTTTTCAACCTGCGCATAGCCCGGTGGCGCGTCGCCGATGATGTCTAGCGCCTGGTACAGCATCTTGTCCGACGGGCAGTAGCGGCTTTGCAGCAGGTACTGCAGCACTTCGGAGGGCAGTTCGGTGATGGGGGTGTGGGGCGCGTCCGGTGTAACGGTAAGCTCCCGGGCCACCTCCATCAGCACCTCGACCTCAATCTGCGTCGGGCCCGGCGCCAGCACCAGGCGCTGGCACAGGTTGCCGTAGCTGTCCACGTACTCGGTCACCGGGACCGGCGGCTGGACCTCGTAGCGCTCGCTGATGATCCACTGGTTCTGCCCGCTTCGTGGCCGCAGCATGGCAATCATCGGGCAGTCCGAGGCGACGTAAACACTGATCGAGCAGGTGGCTTTGAGCTTCATGGCGGGGGCAATAAATAAGGAAAATTAGGGTGTGGCGGAGCCTAAAGCTTAGCCTGCCCGGCACGCCCGGCCTGTCAGTTGAAATCCGCCCTTGGCGCAGGCCCAGGCTTGCCATTGCGGGCAAGCCCTGAAAAGCCATCATTTTTTGAATTAAATAGCTCTGGCCCTTTCACTTCATGCGCCAGCAGCTATTGAAAAAATAGCATGAAAGATGGCAGTGCGCCCGCCTGAGGGCTGTTTTTAGGCAGGCCGCAGCGCCTGCGCCAGGCCTGGCAGGGCCCGAAACCGCCCGGCCGGCGCACCCTTCGCACATTGGCATTGAAGGGCGCTTCCTTGGCGCTGAAAAGCGCTTGTGCCATCCTGGCGCTGGTCGGTGGCTTTTTTGTAGGCCGGCATGCCATCCGGACGGCGCATCCTGGCGTTCAGAAAGTGCGAAAGCGCCAGCGCTGCGGCATGAAATTGCGCAGGCCGACAAGAAGCTGTCCGACAAACGCGCCGTTGGGCCTTTTCAAAAATGGACTGCACAGACAGGGCGGGGGCAGCTTGGCCGCCGCATCCCGGCATGTTCGCCTTGCCTGCCTTGCCAGCCACAGCTTCAGCCACAAAAACCAACGACAGGCCCTTGCACCATGACTGAACCCACCGCCCAGCCGCCGCTCAGGCAGGCCGCCCTGCCCACGCACACCCTCAAGGGCCACCAGCCCAGGGGCAGCCTCGAATTCCTGCGCGGCTTTGTGCGCAACCCGGCCCAGGTCGGCTCGATCACGCCAAGTTCACGCTATCTGGAGCAGCGGCTGGTGCGCAATGCCCGCATCAGCGAAGCCCGCACCGTGGTCGAACTCGGGCCGGGCACCGGCGGCACCACCGCCGCCTTCCTGCAGGCCATGTCGCCGTCGGCGCAGCTGCTGGCTATCGAGTTGGACGGCTACTTCTATCAGCACCTGCGCGGCGCCATCACCGATCCGCGCTTTGGCCTCGAACTCGGCAGCGCCCAGTACCTCATCGACTACCTGCTGGCCCGGCGCATGCGGGCGCCCGATGCGATTGTCTCGGGCATTCCGTTTTCAACCATGCCGCCCCTCGTCTCGCAGCGCGTGGCGGCTGCCGTGGCCCGCGTGCTGCGGCCGGGCGGCCGCTTCGTGGCCTACCAAGTGCGCGCCCATGTGGCTGATTTCGTGTCGCCGCACCTGGGCCCGCCCGACAAGGAGTGGGAAGTCGTCAACATGCCGCCGGTGCGGGTGTTCACCTGGGTCAAGCCCGCGCGCTGAGCGGGCGTGGCCAGCCCCGGGGGCGAATGGGCCGGCGTCCCTAGCGGGCAGGGCCGACAAAGCCGGTTTTGCACTGTGGCTGCGCGGTCTCCAGCCCCGCTGACTGAAGTGCCCGCCCGGCGCCAAGCATTGCCATCACAGCGTGCGCGTATCCGTTCCAAGCAATTTTTCCACCAGCGACTGCAGGCTGGCTTTCAGCGCCAGGTGGCTGTCCTTCAATTCCAGCGTCTTCTCGTCCATGTAGAGCTTGCGGTTGATCTCCAGCTGAATGCTGTGGCGGTGCTGGCCCGGGCTGCTGTAGCGGCGCACCAGCTCCACGCCCTTGTAGGGATGGTTGTAGGCCACGCTGTAACCCAGGCCCGTCAGGTGCTGGCAAACCCGTTGCGACAGCGCGGCGCTGGCCGTGGTGGCATCGCGGTCGCCCACCACGAAATCCGCATGCGCCTCACCCGGAAAGTCCGTGGCGCTGGCCGACGCCACGGCGGGCATGGAATGGCAGTTCAGATGAATGCTGTAGCCGTTTCGCCGGTGCGCCGCGTCAATCGCCTCGCGCACGGCCGCGTGGTAGGGTACCCAGCAGCGACTGATGCGCGCCTGCACCTCCTCCACCGTGAGCTGGCGGTCGTAGATCGGCAGGCCTTCATCGGTCGTTCGCCAGATCAGGCCCTTGCCCAGGCGCACTTTCGACAAGAGCGCCGGGTCCTTCGCCACCTCGTCCGGCCAGGCTGAATCCAGCAGCGTGACATCGATTTCGGAGATGCTGCGGTTCGCATCCAGGTAGCTGCGCGGAAACCGTGCCTCTACCCAGTGCGCGCCGAGCGCCGGGGCAAAGTCATACAGCTTGTCCACATGCGTGTCTTCGGCGGTGCGAAGCGCGGCAAAGTCGCAGGCAAATAAAAAATCGTCCGGGTAGGCCGTGCCGCTGTGCGGCGAGTCCAGCACCAGATGGCTCGTGCCCGGCGCCGGATGCACCGGGCTGCCGTTCGTCTGGGCGCTGGCTGGCCCGCCGTCCGGGCGCGGGTGGGAAAAAGCAGTGGCAGTCATGGTTTTCAAAGGGGGAGCCCCCGTGGCGGCGCGCTGTTGCGCGCCTGCCCGGTGAAGGTTTCGGATCTTGAGCAGGTCGGCGGGATGCATCAGTCAAGAGTCAAGAGTCAAGAATCGAGGCTAATTTTTGCAAAGGCGGCGATGCGCTGCATCTTGGTGATCTCCTTCTGGATCTGCTCGCCGAACTGCTGCGGCGACGAACCGGTGGCAAACAGCCCTTGCGCCGCCAGCTTTTCCCGCACCGCCGGCTCCCGCAGCACCTTGGTGACCGCTTCGTTGATGCGCGCCACCGTCGCCGCAGACGTGCCGGCCGGGGCCACCAGGCCGAACCAGGACGGATCGTTGTTGGAAAACAAAGAAACCTCGGCAAATGTCGGCACGTCGGGCAGCACGTCCAGGCGTTTGGTCCACGACACCGCCAGCGCCTTGAGCTTGCCCGACTGGATGAACGGCAGGGAGGACGCCACCTGGTCAAAGCAAACCATCACCTGCCCGGCCAGCAGATCATTGAGCATGGGACCCGCGCCGCGATAGGGAATATGCAGCATGAAGGTGCCGGTGGTGCTTTTGAAAAGCTCGCCCCACATGTGGCCGATGGTGCCGTTGCCCGGCGACGCAAACGTCACCTTGCCCGGATTGGCCTTGAGGTAGGCGATGAAGCTGGCGAAATCCTTCACCGGCAATGCCGCATTGACCACCACCACGCCCGGCGCCTTGACCAGTTCGGTCACCGGCGCAAAACCATCGAGCGGGTGGTAGGGCAATTTTTTATACACCGCCGGATTCACGCCATGGGTGGACAAGGTTGCCACCCCCAGCGTCAGGCCGTCCGGCGCGGCGCGGCTGACTTCGGCCATGCCGATGGAGCCGCCGGCGCCGGCCCGGTTGTCCACGATCACCGGCTGGCCCAGTGCGCGCCCCAGCGGCTCGGCCAGGATGCGCGCGGTAATGTCCGTGGCGCCGCCCGGCGGAAACGGCACGACCAGGCGCAGCGGCTTGGCCGATTGCGCCCAGGTCATGCCGGGCAGTAATGACGCGGCGCCTGCGGCCCCGAGTGTGGACACGAGGTTCAGGGCAAAATTTCTTCTCTGCATGGTGCGCTCCTGGGAGGGGGTTGGTGTCTCATTGTTGAGCGCCCGGCCAGGCAAATCAAATGAAGTATCGGACTCACTTCATTCCAATATTGACTGAACTTTTTCAAAGCAAGGGTGGATTTGAAGTGATTCGGGGCTAGCATCCAGCTATGAAACGCCTTCAGCCTCCCATTCACCTGCTCAAGGCCTTCACCACCACCGCCCGCTTTTCAAGCGTGTCCCGCGCCAGCGAAGTCCTGCACCTGACGCAAAGCGCCGTCAGCAAGCAGATCAACGAACTGGAGCAGATGACCGGCGTGCTGCTGTTCGAGCGCATCCGCAAGCGCCTGTGCCTGACGCCGGCCGGCATCCGCTACGACAGCGCCATCCGCCCGCTGCCGGCCCAGCTGGAGGCCGCCACGCTGGAGCTGATCACCAGCAACGACGGCGGCGGTGCGCTGCACCTGGCTACCCTGCCCACGTTCGGCGCCAAGTGGCTGATACCGCGCCTGCCCGAGTTCCAGCTGGCCTGCCCGCACATCGCCCTGCATTTCGTGCCCTACGTGCAGGCCTACGACTTTTCCCGGGCAGACCTGGACTGCTCGATTCTGTTCGGCAGCGGCAACTGGCCGGGCACCGTGTCCGACTACATCACCGGCCGCGAGGTGGTGCTGATCGCCCCGCCGCCGGGCCGCCAGCCGCGCCCGCTGCAAGAGCCCAGGGACGTGGCCGGCTTCACCCTGCTGCAGCACATCAGCGTGCCGCATGCCTGGCTGAACTGGTGCGACGCGCATGGCGTGCAAGGCGTCAATGCGCTGGCCGGCCCCCAGCTGGACCAGTTCCAGAGCATGATCCGCGCCGTGATGGCCGGCATGGGCCTGGCGCTGGTGCCGCTTTGCCTGGTGAAGGACGACATCGCCGCCGGGCTGGTGTCGGC
>JAQGNK010000008.1 GCA_028291905.1 Polaromonas sp. | reverse complement strand
CGCTCTCGCTCACGCTGCCGGCGATCATCACGACCGACCTGCGGCTGAACGAGCCGCGCTACGTCACGCTGCCCAACATCATGAAGGCCAAGAAAAAGACGCTGGAACGCGTCTTGCCGGCCGAGCTTGGCGTCGATGTGGCCCCCCGCCTGATGACCCTCAAGGTCAGCGAGCCGCCCAAGCGCAGCGCCGGCATCAAGGTTCTGGATGTGGCCGCGCTGGTGGACAAGCTCCGGAACGAAGCCAAAGTCATCTAAGAACAACCCTGAGAAAACACGGAAGTACCCCACCATGACCGCCTTAGTCATCGCAGAACACGACAACAATTCCATCCGCCCGGCCACGCTCAACACCGTGACCGCCGCTGCCCAGTGCGGCGGCGAGGTGCATGTGCTGGTGGCCGGCCTCAGTGCCGCTGGTGCCGCCCAGGCCGCCTCCACCATCGCCGGGGTGACCAAGGTCATCCATATTGACGGCGAGCAGTTCGCCCATGGCCTGGCCGAGAACGTGGCCGCCCAGGTGATCGCGCTGGCGGGCGGCTACAGCCACATCCTGTTCCCGGCCACCGCCTCGGGCAAGAACATCGCCCCGCGCGTGGCCGCGCTGCTCGATGTCGGGCAGATATCGGACATCACCCAGGTCGATAGCCCCGACACGTTCGAGCGGCCCATCTACGCCGGCAACGCCATTGCCATCGTGCAGAGCCTGGACGCGGTTAAGGTCATCACGGTACGCACCACCGGCTTTGACGCCGCCGCCAGCACGGGCGGGGCAGCGGCCATTGAAACGCCGGCGGGCGTGGCCGACAGCGGCAAGTCGAGCTTTGTCGGCTCGGAGAGTGCCAAGAGCGACCGGCCCGAGCTGACGGCGGCCAAGATCATCGTCTCGGGCGGGCGGGCGCTGGGGTCGAGCGAGAAGTTCCACGAAGTGCTCGAACCCCTGGCCGACAAGCTCGGAGCGGCCCTGGGCGCGAGCCGCGCCGCCGTTGACGCGGGCTACGCGCCCAACGACTGGCAGGTAGGGCAGACCGGCAAGATTGTCGCGCCCCAGCTGTACGTGGCCATCGGCATCTCGGGCGCCATCCAGCATTTGGCGGGCATGAAGGACAGCAAAGTGATCGTGGCGATCAACAAGGACGGCGAAGCGCCCAACTTCTCCGTGGCCGACTACGGGCTGGAGGCCGATTTGTTCTCCGCCGTGCCGGAGCTGATCGCCGCGCTGTAGTTCATGTAGTCACTTCAAGCGGATTTGAGGAGAAGCCCATGGCCTTTTTACGCCAATGCCTGCAGGAGCTTCGCGCCCGGCAAGGCGACCAGCATGCACACCTTTTGAATGATCCAGACTGGCCTGACCAGCAAGGCGGCGTAGCCGACCACAGCCCGCCCTACTCCAATCTACCTAGCAAAAATCGCTGCGCAAACGACGAGCAAAATAAAGATAAACACTATTCTTTATAGTGTTTAGATTCATGAATTTACTACCTAATGGGCCGAACCAGATGCCCCAGAAAGCGATTATTTATGCAGATTGATTTGAGCAACAAGCGGGTGATCGTGACCGGCGCTTCACGCGGCATAGGCCAAGCGATTGCCCGCGCCTTTGCCGCCGAAGGCGCATGCGTGGCGATTTGCGCACGCAATGAAGCCGCTGTCCAGGCTGCTGGCGATGATCTCAAGCTGCGCGGCGCCAAAGACGTGATCGCCCGGGCGGTCAGTGTCACGGACACCGCCGGCGTCAAGGGTTTCGTCGAAGAGATTGCTGCCGCCTGGGGAGGCATTGACGTGCTGGTCAACAACGCCGGCCAGGGCCAGGGCGGCAACATCGACACGCTGACGCCCGAGCAAATCCTGGAGCATGCCAACGTGCTGCAAATGGGCCATTTCCGATTTGTTCAGGCCGTGGTGCCGCACATGCGCCAGCAGCGCTGGGGCCGGATCATCGAGATTAACGCGCTGGCCGGCGTGTACCCGACGCCCGAGGGCATTCCATCGGTCGTCAACCGCGCGGCCTGCATTGCCATGTCCAAGTCCCTTGGCATGTCGCTGGCCAAGGACAACATCCTGGTGAACACGCTCAACATGGGCTGGATCGACACCGGCCAATGGGACCGCCATTTCAGGGAGATGCCGCCCGGCTGCACTCGCGAGGAGTTCGACGCCATGGTGCTGAAGGTGGTGCCGATTGGCCGCTTCGGGAAACCCGAGGACGTGGCCGGCATGGCGCTTTTTCTGTCCAGCGACTATGCCAGCTTCATCAGCGCTGCCTCCATCGAGATCGCTGGCGGCATGGGCGGCCAGATTGCCTACTACCCGACGCTCAAGCGCGATTTTCATGAAACCATCCGCGCTCGGAATGAAGCACAGGCCACCCGCGAAGACTAAGAACCGGCGGCGCTACTGCCGTTGCCTTTGGTTTACCTGATTTAGAGCGATTTGTTTTAGCCAGCAAACAACTATTTAAGATGAAATAGGCCTGTTGCGCACGAACAGTCTGCGCCATCAGCTATGAATTTAGTAGCAGGAAGCTGTTGACCGGCTTGAATGCCGTGGTTGCAAGTTGGGAAAATTTCGCTCTAGTCGGCTGGAGCCTGGCGCCATCCGTCAAGCCTTTTGGCGCAGGCGTTCGAGAATGGCCAAACCTTCCTCATCCAGCACCTCTTCCGGCGTCCTGACGCTGGCGCCAAGAATGGGGCCGACCAGTTCATGTCCCCAGGTGCTCAGTTTTTCCGGGTTCAGCTCGAAGCCATCGTTGTGCCAGGGTTCCAGCTCGGTGATGACCTCGAACGCAAAACCGCCTGGGGAGAAGTGATAAAACGAGACATGCGGGTCTTGCGCATGCGCGCCCAGCGTCATCATGATCGGCAACTGGCGCTTTTTCACGATGTCGTAGGTTTCACCGACATCGCGCAGGCTCTTCACGAAGAGGCCGACGTGTTGGATGCCGGCCTTGTTGGGTCCATGGCCAAAGGCGATGTCATGGCTGGTTTCGTTGTTCAGCTTGGCGCGGTAGAACGCGGTTTTGCCCTTGCCGGCGCCGGCACCGTAGTAATGAAAGCCCATCAATTCCGTGAAGAAGCTCTCAAGCTCAGGCGGAAATTCCGGCGTGATGATGACCGCATGGCCCATGCCCCGCGCATCAGCCACAAACCCCCCATGCGGACGGCCCGGCATGAAGGAGCGCGGCATCCACTTCTGGCCGTAGAACAGTTCGTGCTGGTTGCCCACCGGGTCGCGGAAGCGAATCAGCTCCTTGACGCCACGGATGTCGCACAGGGCCGCGTCGCCGACAGTGACCTGCACCCCCGCATCGCGGAATTTTTGCGTTGCCGCCCTGAACTCCAGCTTGCCCCGCGCCTCCCACCCGACATAGGCCAGGCGGTCCACCTTGCCTGGATGAAATGCCAGGCGGTGGCGGCGGTCGTCCAGCCGAAAGTACAGCGAGTCGCGGTCCGCCTCGGGCGACGACCCGATCTGAAAACCCATCACTTCCGGCCCGTAGGTCCGCCACGCCTCAAGGTTGCTTGACTCGAAGCCGAGATAGCCCATGCCAATGATGTCCATGATGTCTCCTGTGTGTCGTTATGTCGGTGCTTCGGATGCCGCCCTGAACTGTTCCGGCAAGCGCGAAGGATCAGAGCGCGAGCATGCCGCCGTCAACGACGATGTCGGTGCCTGTGATGTAGGACGCCTCGTCGGAGGCGATGAACAGCGCGGTGGCGACCACCTCGTCCGATTCGCCGGGCCGCTCCATCGGAACGCCGTCGAGCAGTATCGAGCGTGTGGCCGGGTTGGCAAGGAAAGGCAGCGTTCCCGGCGTGGCAATCACGCCTGGGCTGATGCTCACGGCACGGATGCGGCTCTTTATTCCCTCGATGGCCATCTGGCGGGTGACCGCCACCACCCCGGCCTTGGCCGCCGAATGCGCGCCGATGCCTGTGACCGTGGACGCGCCCCAGGCGGCGACCGACGAGATGTTGATGATCACGCCGCCGCGCACGGCCAGATGCGGCCAGGCGTATTTGGTGGGAAAGAAAACGATGTCCAGCTCGTTGCGCAGCGTGTAGTGCCAGTCGTCGATGGACATGTCGGCAATCGAGCCGAACCGCGCGGCGGAAGCGTTGTTGTAGAGAATGTCGATGCATCCGAATTCGGCCACCGCTGCCTCGACCCACGCGCTGGCCTGCACCGGATCGCTCAGATCGACGCTGCCGCCGCCGGCCATCCGAAGCCCTTCGGCCTGCATCAGATCGAGCGTTTCCTGCTGCGCGCCGGCATTCAGGTCGCAACCGAACACTTTCGCGCCTTCGCGGGCAAAGCGCAGCGCAGCCGCCCTGCCTTGTCCGCCCCCCGTTCCGCTGATCAGCGCAACCTTGCCTTCAATACGTCCCATGGGATTCAAACTCGCTTTCAACAGGTGAGTTACTCTGGAACGCTCTCAACGGCCAGCGCCTCTGCCGGACAGGCAGCGGCACCTTCGCGGGCCTCTTCTTCCAGTTCCGGGGGCACGGTGTCGGTGTCCAGATAGACAAGACCGTCCGCGTCGAGCTTGTAGATTTGCGGGCACAACTGGGCGCACAAGCCATAGCCACAGCACCGGCTGCGGTCAGCGGTCACGCGAAGCACCATCTTGTTGTCAGAACTCATGTCATCTCCTTTGGCTTGTGGCAAGTCTTCATCAAACAAAGTATATGCACATTTATTAATAAAGTGTTGAACTTAATATAAGTACAAACCCTTTCCACAGCCCGCCTGAATCTTTACGAAAGACAAATAAGGCTTCTTCTACTTCAATTCGTGTATCAGATAAAGCTTCTGTATATAGAATCATGATAAACGATGAGATGAGTGACCAAGCAAGCATCCGAAAGAAAGGCTTTCTGCATGCCGTGCAATGCAGAGTTCATTCCATAACGGCCAAACCATGAATCCAAAAACTACCTCCATGGAATTACAAGTTACACCTAGGGAAAAGCCCAAGACAGCACTGCCGGCTGAAGCACGGTCAGCAGCGCGGGCCGTCATTGTGCGGCCCGTCGTCAATGCCGTCAGCATCCTGCGCTATCTTGCTCAAAGCGGCACACCCGAGCGCGCAGCAGACATTGCACGCAAACTATCAATCAACTCAAGCACCTGCTTCAACATCCTGCGAACACTGGTGGCAGAGGACGTTGTCGATTTCAACCCGCTGTCAAAAACCTATTCCGCCGGCCTGGGGCTGGCCCGCCTGGTCGAGCAACTGGTGACGCGAGGCCAGCGTATCGAACTCGCCTCCCCGCTGATGCACGACCTCGCCGCAGAATTTGGCGTGACCGTGACCTTGTGGCGACGGCTGGGCACCGACCGCATCGTGCTGATCCGGTCCGAGTCCAGCCCCACCAACCTGCATATCAACATGCCCACCGGGCAGCGCCTGCCCATCCTCATGGGCGCCAGCGGCAGGCTGTTCACCGGCCGGCTCGGGCTGAACGACGAGCAGATGCGCGAAGCATTCGACCAGATCCGCTGGGCCCGGCCGATTTCTTTTGAAAATTACCTGGCGGAGGTCACTCTCGCCCGACGCCGGGGCTGGGCCAGCGATGACGGCTACTTCGCCAACGGCGTGCTCGCCATTGCAGCGCCTGTCTGCGATCCCACCGGCAACATCGCCTTCACCGTGTCCACGGTGATGATTCGCGGAGACCGCGACGAAGCGCAGATTGACACCCTGGGCGAAGCGGTGCGCGACCTGGGGCGCCAGCTGGAATCCGTATTTTTCTGAACCGAACCCTGCGCTGGAATCGAATCAGGCAAGGCACCGCTGACGCACGCGCTTGGCGGGCCACCTCATCGCATCCCAAAAATCTTCATTTCCGGAACATCGGCGACAGCAGACAGCGCTCAAATTATCGTTAACCCTAGGTTTCCTGTTTTTAGCCGACTAATATGAACAGATAGTTTGATTATGTTCATAAATTTGACTACCATAGCCGGCAAGAACTGAATTTCAACCTGGCTAGCCCGCTACGGCAGCCTTTTACTAGGGGCACTCGATGAAACTGAACGACCTTATTCTCGTGAGCGTGGACGACCACGTGATTGAACCGCCAAATGCATTCACCCGCCACATGCCGGCGAAATACAAGGGCCGCGAACCCAAGGTGGTGCAGGCCAACGGCCGCGATGTCTGGGTTTTCGAAGAAGTCGCCACCGGCTACATGGGACTGAACTCTGTCGTCGGCCGGCCCAAGGAAGAGTACGGCATGGAGCCGCTCGGCTACGACCAGATGCGCCGCGGAACCTTTGACATCAAGGCGCGCGTGGAGGACATGAATGCCAACGGCGTGCTCGGCTCGCTGTGCTTTCCGACCTTCCCCGGCTTTGCCGGCCAGCGCTTTCAAAGCTACCCCGACAAGGGTGTTTCACTGGCCGCCATCCAGGCCTACAACGACTGGCATTTCCACGACTGGTGCAGCGCCGCGCCGGGCCGCATGATCCCGGTGATGATCGTTCCCTGGTGGGACATGCAGGCCGCTGCGGCCGAGGTCGAGCGCATGGCCAAGCTCGGCGTGCATGCCCTGACGCTGTCCGACAACCCGACGGTCCACGGCTTTCCATCGATTCACAACGACCGCTGGGACCCGCTGTGGAAAGCCTGCGCCGACAACAATGTCGTGATC
>JAQGNK010000577.1 GCA_028291905.1 Polaromonas sp. | reverse complement strand
TGACCATGGGCCAGATCGAGCAGATGAAAATCGTCCAGATCGCGGCCGGGTCGGCGCCCTTGAACACCAGCAGGCCAATCGGCAGCCAGGCCAGCGGCGAGACCGGCCGCATCAGGCTGATGAGCGGGTTGAACATGTTGCTCAAAAAGGTGAAGCGGCCGATCAGGAAGCCGACCGGAATACCGACGATGGCCGCCAGGCCGAAGCCCATGGCGACGCGCTTGAGCGAGGACAGCACGTTCCAGCCCACGCCCTGGTCGTTCGGCCCGTTGCGGTAGAACGGGTCGCTGAACAGCACCACGGCCTGCAGGAAGGTGTCCCTGGGCGAGGGAATGCTGGCCTTGGTGGCAATGGACACCACCTCCCAGATCACCCCCAGCAGGGCCAGGCCGAGCAGCGGCGGCAGGACGCGCAGCCACAGCGCCGAGAAGTCCCGCTGGGGCCTGGCCGCCGGCACAGGCGATTTTTCAAGGCCTTTTACGGCTTGGGCGCTTCCCCGGTCTGCATGAGCAGCTATTGAATGCGTAGCACCCGAAGCGGCCGGCAAGGCAGCTTCCCTTGGGCTGTGAAATACGGCACTGACCATGGCATCACCTCTTAAAGTGGAATTTCAATGAAATTTCAGGCGCGGCTTCAGGCGTGAATCTTGAAGCTGTCGGCATACTTTTTCGGGTCCTTGCCGTCCCAGACCGTGCCGTCGATCAGCTTGGCGGTGCGCATTGCGTCCTTGGGGACATTCACCTTGGCAGCGCTGGCGGCCTGCTTGTAGATGTCGATCTTGTTGACCTGCTTGGCGACCGCCAGATAGTCGGGATGCTCCTTCATCAGGCCCCAGCGCTTGTGCTGGGTCAGAAACCACATGCCGTCGGACAGGTAGGGAAAGTTCACCGCGCCGTCGTTGAAGAACTTCATGTAGTTCGGGTCGTCCCAGGTCTTGCCCATGCCGTTCTGGTAGCGGCCCATGATGCGCTGGTTGATGGCGTCCTCGCTGGTGTTGACATAGGCCTTGCCGGCGATGGTTTCGGCCATCTTGTTCTTGTTGGCCAGGCTGGCGTCGATCCACTTGCCAGCCTCCAGGATAGCGGCGGTCACGGCTCTGGCGGTGTTGGGGTATTTCTGGGTGAACTCGGCGGTGGTGCCCAGCACTTTTTCCGGGTGGTCTTTCCAGATGTCCTGCGTCGTGACGGCGGTGATGCCGATGCCGTCCATGATGGCGCGGTGGCCCCAGGGCTCGCCGACGCAAAAGCCGTCCATGTTGCCGATGCGCATGTTGGCGACCATCTGCGGCGGCGGCACGGTGATGACCTTGGCGTCCGTCATCGGGTTGATGCCGTTGGCGGCCAGCCAGTAGTACAGCCACATCGCATGGGTGCCGGTGGGGAAGGTCTGGGCAAAGGTGTATTCGCGCTTCTCGCTGGCCATCAGCTTGGCCAGGCCGGCGCCATCGACGGCGCCCTTGTCCGCGAGCTTCTTGCTCAGCGTGATGGCCTGGCCGTTCTGGTTCAGGTTCATCAGCACGGCCATGTCCTTCTTGGGGCCGGAGGTGCCGAGGTGAACGCCGTAGATCAGGCCGTACAGCACATGGGCAAAGTCAAGCTCGCCGTTGACCAGCTTGTCGCGCACGCCGGCCCAGCTGGCTTCCTTGCTCGGGATGATGGTGACGCCGTATTTCTTGTCGATGCCCAGCACCGACGCCATGATGACCGAGGCGCAGTCGGTCAGCGGAATGAAGCCGATCTTGACCTCCTTCTTTTCGGGCGCATCCGAGCCTTGCGCATACACGGCGGCGCGCAGGGCCGGGTTGATGCCCACCGCGCCCACGGCGGCGGCCTGCAGCACGGTACGGCGGGTGAGTGAAGATTTGAGCAGGTCCGTCATGTCAGCAACTCCAGAAAATGAATCGACAAATAAAAAAAGGCGTCCGACCCGAGCCGCCACATGAAGGATGTGGCCGCAGGGTTCGAACGCCTTTGTTCTTTGGACTTTTCACTTCGCCGTTGAAGCGCCAAGTCCGGTGCTCAGTTCATTGCAAAAGCTGTGCCAGATAACCTGAAACCGGCTGGAGAGTCTGTTGATTTATAAATAAAACGGCTGCAGCGCAGGAACCGTATGCGCAATGTGCTATTAAAAGTATAGCGTCGATCGGGCATGAAAAAGACGGTTTTAACGTTTCTGGCCGCGCACCGCAGTTGTGCGGCGCACCATTTAGGCGTCAGCGCAACGGTGCGCCAGTGTTTCAGCCCAGCAGGTCGGCCACATCCAGCATGCGCTGGGCCACGTCGCCCAGACGCATGCCCTTGTCCATGGCGGCCTTGCGCAGTTTTTCATAGGCGGCCTGCTCCGACAGGCCCTGGCGCTGCATCAGCATGCCCTTGGCCCGGTCGATGACCTTGCGGTCTTTCAGCTCGGTCTTGGCGTCGGCCAGCTCGCGGCGCAGCCCCTGCTCATGCTCGAAGCGGGCCAGCGCCACATCCAGGATCGGCCGGATGCGCGCCGGCTCCAGCCCGGCCACGATATAGGCCGACACGCCGGCGGCCACCGCATCCTTGACGTGGCGGGTGTCGTCGTCGTTGGTGAAGAGCACGATGGGCCGGCGCTCGTCGCGCGTGGCCATGACCACATGCTCCAGCGAATCCCTGGCGTCGCTTTCGGCATCGACGATGATCATGTCGGGCTGCAGCTGGGCCAGCCGCTCGCGCAAAAAGGTGTCCGCCGGCAGCGTGGCGATCAGGTTGAAGCCGCCTTCGAGCAGGCCGATGCGCAGCTGGCGCGAGCGTTCCACCAGCGCCACGGCGGCCTCGTCGCCTTCATCGAAGACGGCCAGATCCGGGGCAATGACCACCAGACGCAGGGAACGTGGAGAACTCATGGTCGAAATTGTGCAAGATTCATGCCCCCTGAACGCGGAGGAAGCGATTTTTATTTTGGCCAAAGCCCTGCCTGTGGCCGCCGGTAGGACAAACCTTACACTTGGGCGATGCTAGTTTTAGGAATTGAATCAAGTTGCGATGAAACCGGCGTGGCGCTGGTCGATACCGGGGGCGCCGGGGTGCCGCGCCTGCTGTCGCATGCCCTCTACAGCCAGATCGCCATGCACCAGGCCTACGGCGGCGTGGTGCCCGAACTGGCCAGCCGCGACCATATCCGGCGCGTGCTGCCGCTGACGCAGGAAGTCATGCAGGGCGCGCAGCGCACGCTGGCCGATGTCGATGTCGTCGCCTACACGCGAGGCCCTGGCCTGGCCGGCGCGCTGCTGGTGGGCGCCGGCGTGGCCTGCGCGCTGGCGGCGGCGCTCGGCAAGCCGGCCATGGGCGTGCATCATCTAGAAGGGCATCTGCTGTCGCCTTTTTTGAGCGCCGACCCGCCCGAGTTTCCTTTCGTCGCGCTGCTGGTGTCGGGCGGCCACACCCAGTTGATGCGGGTGGACCGGGTCGGCAGCTATGAGCTGCTCGGCGAGACGATTGACGACGCGGCTGGCGAGGCCTTCGACAAGTCTGCCAAGCTGATGGGCCTGCCTTATCCGGGCGGGCCGCACCTGGCAAGGCTCGCCCTTGGCGGTGACGGCGCCGCTTTCAAGCTGCCGCGCCCCCTGCTGCACAGCGGCAATCTTGATTTTTCATTCGCCGGCCTTAAAACCGCCGTGCTGACGCAGGCCAAAAAACTGGGCGATGAGCTGCAAGCCCGCAAGGCCGACCTGGCCGCCTCCACCCAGGCGGCGATTGTCGAGGTACTGGTTAAGAAAACCCTGGCCGCCATGTCGCAGACCGCCTTGACGCGGCTGGTGGTGGCTGGCGGCGTCGGCGCCAATGCCTTGCTGCGCAGCCAGCTCAATGCGGCCTGCCGGCAGCGCGGCATTCGCGTGCATTACCCCGAACTGGAATTTTGCACCGACAACGGCGCCATGATCGCCATGGCCGCCGGCATGCGGCTGCAGGCCGGGCTGGTGAGCCTGGACAAGCTGTCCGCCGGCTACACCTTCGATGTCAAGCCGCGCTGGGATCTTTCCGAATTCCAGCCCGCGCCGGCGCTGGCCCCGCTCGGCACCTGACCGCTTCAGCCAGCTCAGGCTGCAGCTCGGCTAACCTCCCGCGCAGCAAGGCGGGGCCTTTTAGGCTGCCTGCCTTGCGCTTCAACTTCACCATAAAAACAGGATACTTTTCATGCGGAAAATTTTCAAACGCACTGCCGCAGCCTTCTGCCTGGGCTTGTCGCTGCTCGCCCAGGCCCAGCCTGTAGCCCAGCCGCCAGTGCGCATCGCCCTGATTGAAAGCCTGTCGGGCGCCTTTGCCAATACCGGCGAAGCCGTGTTTCGCAACCTGGTGTGGGCAACCGAGCGCGTCAATGCGCGCGGCGGCGTCAAGCTGGCCGACGGGCCGCACAAGCTGGCGGTCGAGCGCTACGACAACAAGGGCCAGAACGAGGAGGCGCTGGCTGCGCTGCGCTCGGCGATTGACGATGGCGTGACCGTGATTGCCCAGGGCAATTCATCATCGATTGCTGCGGCGTTGATCGACGCCATCAACAAGCACAACGAGCGCGAGCCGGGCAAGCGGGTGGTGTTCCTCAACTATTCGGCGGTCGATCCGATCCTGACGAACGAGAAATGCAGCTACTGGCATTTCCGCTTCGATGCCCATGCCGACATGCGCATGGCCGCGCTGATGGAGGTGCTCAAGGACGACAAGGCGCTGAAGAAGGTTTACCTGATCGGCCAGGACTACAGCTTCGGCCAGGCGGTGCTGCGGGAAGCACGCAAGCAGATTGCCGCGCAGCGCCCGGATGTCGAGATCGTCGGCGACGAACTGCATGCGATGGGCCGGGTCAAGGACTTCATTCCCTACGCCGTCAAGATCAAGGCCAGCGGCGCCCAGGCCGTGCTGACCGGCAACTGGGGCAATGACCTGACGCTGCTCATCAAGGCAGCCAAGGAAGTCGGCTATGAAGGCAGTTTCTACACCTTCTACGGCAATGCGCTGGGCGTGCCCGCCGCGCTGGGCGAGGCGGGCGTCGGCAAGGTGATTGCCGTGGCCGACTGGTTCCCGAACACGCCGGGCGCCGCGTCCGAGACGTTCTACCAGTCCTTCCGCCAGCGCTTTCCCCGGCCGCAGGACGACTATGTCCACATGCGCATGCAGCTGATGGTGGAAACGCTGGCCCAGAGCCTGGAGAAAGCCGGCAGCAGCGACGCTGGCGCCGTGGCCGCCCAGATGGAAAAGGCAGCTGTGAATTTTTCAGGCTTCAAGGGCAGCATGCGCGCGGCCGACCACCAGTTCCAGCAGCCGCTGGCGGTGGCGATGATGGGCCGGCAGGGCGCGCCGGGGGTGAAGTTCGATGTCGAAGGGTCGGGCTATGGGTTTAATGTCATCAAGACAATTTCAGCGCAGCGCGCCGAGCAGCCCACCAGCTGCCAGATGGCGCGGCCCTGAATATCTGCATTGAAAACAGCTTGAAAATCAACAGGAGCACGCATGAGACAGGCAGTACTGAACCTTGAAGAGTCAATGATCCGCCAGGTGGCCAATGCCGGCATGGGGCGCAGCGATGTGCTCAAGTTCTGGTTTGGCGAAAGCGACCAGGCCACGCCGGCCTTCATCCGGGACGCCGCCATTGCGTCGCTGCAGCAGGGCGAGACGTTTTATGCCCACAACCTCGGCCTGCCCGAGTTGCGCGAAGCCATCGCGGGTTATTCGACCGGCCTGCGCTGCCCCGGCGGCGCCCCCATTGGCGCCGACCGCATCGCGGTGACCTCCGGCGGCGTCAATGCCCTGATGCTGGCCGTGCAGGCGCTGGTCGATGCCGGCGACGAGGTGGTGGCGGTCACGCCGGTCTGGCCCAACCTCACGGCCCAGCCGCTGATTATGGGCGCCCGGCTGCGCTGCGTCAGCCTCAAGCCGGTGGCCGGGCAGTGGCAGCTCGACCTGGACGAGTTGCTGGCCGCCATCACGCCTGCCACCAAACTGCTCATCGTCAACGCGCCCAACAACCCGACCGGCTGGACCCTGAGCCGGGCCGAACAGGAAGACATCCTGGCGCATTGCCGCATCACCGGCACCTGGATACTGGCCGACGAGGTGTATGAGCGCTTGTATTTCGAGCCCACGCCCAACGGCTGTGCGCCGAGCTTCCTAGATATTGCAGGCCCCGAGGATCGACTGGTCGTGGCCCACAGCTTTTCCAAGAGCTTCCTGATGACCGGCTGGCGCCTGGGCTGGCTGGTCATGCCGGCGTCCATGACGCCGCACATGGGCAAGCTGGTCGAGTTCAACACCTCCTGCGCGCCGGTGTTCATCCAGCAGGCCGGGCTGGCCGCGCTGCGCGGAACCGACGATGTGACGCCGCAGCTGGTCGCCCATCTCAAGACCTGCCGCGACACCCTGGTGCCGTTGCTGCAGGCCTTTCCCGGCGTGGAAGTAACGCCCGCCAAAGGCGGGATGTACGCTTTTTTCAGGCTGGCGGATCAGGCGCGCTTCGGCGATTCGCTGCAGACCGCCAAGCGCCTGGTGGTCGAGGCCGGGCTGGGCCTGGCACCCGGAAACGCCTTCATGGTCAACCCCGTGCCCGAGGCGCAGGGCTGGCTGCGCTGGTGTTTTGCCAGCCGCGATGCCGCCAGGCTGGAGCAGGGCGCCGAGCGGCTCGGGCGCTGGTTGGCTGCGCTATAATCCGAAGTTCCGCGTGCAGGCAGCAGCTTGAAAAAGCCCCAAGCTGCCAGCCGGCGGAAATCACGACGAAAGCGGTCAAATCCCAATCCTGGGAACACTGCTTCGCTCGCCAGTCGCAACCCCAAGTTGCAGAGGAAATTTCATGATCGAAAAATCAATCAAGGCCGACATTGTCAAGGACAATGCCCGCGCTGCCGGCGACACCGGCAGTCCTGAAGTCCAGGTCGCGCTGCTGACCGGCCGCATCAATGAGCTGACGCCCCATTTCAAGACCCATGCCAAGGACCACCACGGTCGCCGCGGCCTGCTGCGCATGGTGAGCCGCCGCCGCAAGCTGCTGGACTACCTCAAGTCCAAGGATGCTGCCCGTTATGTCGCGCTGATCGCCAAGCTTGGCCTGCGCAAGTAATCGGTAAACCCATCAAAAAGCGCCTGAGTTAGTTCACTAGCTCAGGCGTTTTGCACTTCAAAACTGCAAAAACCTTCAACTTTCAGGCGTGCCTTTGAGGTGCGACTGATGACTTCGGAGCCAGGCCCTGCGAACACGCGCTGTGTCATTCCACAAGATCGATCCTGATGTCGGCTTTCAGGTGTCTTCTGGAATGGCATCGTGTTCGGCCAGCCGTCGCTCCGGGCTTTCGGCACTGCCTGATGTGCCTTGAACAACCGAGAAAAAACATGAGCATTTTCAATAAAGTTACGAAGTCCTTCCAGTGGGGCCAGCACAAGGTCACGATGGAGACCGGCGAAATCGCCCGCCAGTCCGGCGGCGCCGTGCTGGTTGACATGGACGGCACCGTGGTGCTGGCCACCGTCGTCGCCAAGCTGGACGCCAAGCCCGGCCAGGATTTCTTTCCGCTGACCGTTGATTACCTCGAAAAAACCTACGCCGCCGGCCGCATTCCCGGCAGCTTCTTCAAGCGTGAAGGCCGGCCCAGCGAATTCGAAACGCTGACCTCGCGCCTGATCGACCGCCCGATTCGCCCGCTCTTCCCCGAAGGCTTCTTCAACGAAGTGCAGGTCGTCATCCATGTGCTGTCGCTCAACCCGGAAGTCGAAGGCGACATTCCCGCGTTGATTGCCTCCAGCGCCGCGCTGGCGGTGTCGGGCATTCCCTTCAATGGCCCTATTGGCGCCGCCCGCGTGGCCTACATCAACGGCGAATACGTGCTGAACCCCGGCAAGACCCAGCTGAAGGATTCCACCATGGACTTGGTGGTGGCCGGCACTGAAGCCGCCGTGCTGATGGTCGAGTCCGAAGCCAAGCAGCTGTCCGAGGAAATCATGCTGGCCGCCATCGTGTTCGGCCATGAGCAGGGCAACATCGCCATCAACGCGATCCACGAACTCGTTCGCGACGCCGGCAAGCCGGTCTGGGCCTGGCAGGCGCCGGCCAAGGACGAGCCGCTGATTGCCAAGGTCAACGAACTCGCCGGCATCAAGCTGCAGGCCGCCTACCAGATCCGCAGCAAGCAGGCTCGCACCCAGGCCTGCCGCGTGGCGTATGCCGACGTGATGGCAGCGCTGAAGGCCGACGGCGTCGCCTTCGACGGTGTTGCCGTGGAAGGCATGCTGTTTGACATCGAAGCCAAGATCGTCCGCAGCCAGATCCTGGCCGGCGAGCCGCGCATCGACGGCCGCGACACCCGCACCGTGCGCGCCATCGAGATTCGCAACAGCGTACTGCCGCGCACCCACGGTTCGGCGCTGTTCACGCGCGGCGAAACCCAGGCGCTGGTCATCACCACGCTGGGCACCGAGCGCGATGCCCAGCGCATCGATGCGCTGAGCGGCGACTATGAAGACCGCTTCATGCTGCACTACAACATGCCTCCGTTCGCCACCGGCGAAACCGGCCGTGTCGGCAGCCCGAAACGCCGCGAGATCGGCCATGGCCGCCTCGCCAAGCGCGCATTGATCGCCGTGCTGCCGAACAAGGACGAGTTTCCGTACACCATGCGCGTCGTCAGCGAGATCACCGAGTCCAACGGCTCGTCGTCGATGGCGTCGGTCTGCGGCGGCTGCCTGTCATTGATGGACGCCGGCGTTCCGCTGAAGGCGCATGTGGCCGGTATCGCCATGGGCCTGATCAAGGAAGACAACCGCTTCGCCGTGCTGACCGACATCCTGGGCGACGAGGATCATCTGGGCGACATGGACTTCAAGGTGGCCGGCACCACTTTCGGCATCACCGCGCTGCAGATGGACATCAAGATCCAGGGCATCACCAAGGAAATCATGCAGGTGGCGCTGGCCCAGGCCAAGGAAGCCCGCATGCACATCCTGGGCAAGATGCAGGAAGCCATGGGCGAAGCCAAGACCGAGGTGTCCGACTTTGCGCCGCGCCTCTATGTGATGAAGATCAATCCGGACAAGATCCGCGACGTGATCGGCAAGGGCGGCGCGGTCATCCGTGCGCTGACCGAGGAAACCGGCACGCAGATCAACATCGAGGAAGACGGCACCATCACCATCGCGTCGAACGACAGCGCCAAGGCAGACGAGGCCAAGCGCCGCATCGCCGAGATCACGGCTGAAGTCGAAATCGGCAAGGTCTATGAAGGCCCGGTCACCAAGATCCTCGATTTCGGTGCGCTGATCAACCTCCTGCCCGGCAAGGACGGCCTGCTACACATCAGCCAGATCGCCCACGAGCGCGTGGAAAAGGTCACCGACTACCTGACCGATGGTCAGATCGTCAAGGTCAAGGTCCTGGTAACCGACGAAAAAGGCCGCGTCAAGCTGTCGATGAAAGCGCTGCTGGACCGTCCGGCGCCTGGCCACGACCAGGACCGCGGCTGATCCTCCTGCTATCGATTTTGTAGCTGCCTGCGCCCATGCCTGTTGGGCTGGCGGCACAAAACATAGTCAAAAATCGCATGAAAGCTGTTGAAATCACCTCTTTTGGCGCCCCGGACGTGCTCAAGCTGGGCGCGCGCCCGGCGCCCGTGCCGGGCAAGGGCGAGCTGCTGATACGGGTGTCGGCCTCCGGTGTGAACCGTCCCGATGCCCTGCAGCGCGCGGGCAATTACCCGGTGCCGCCGGGTGCCTCGGACATTCCGGGCCTCGAAGTGGCCGGGGTGGTGGTCGAGGGCGACGCAGCCGCCATGGCGGAAGCCGGCTTCAGGACGGGTGACCGCGTCTGTGCGCTGGTGGCCGGAGGCGGCTATGCCGAGCTGTGCGTGGCGCCGGTGGGCCAGTGCCTGCCTGTGCCGCCAGGCCTGAGCGACATCGAAGCCGCTTCCCTGCCGGAAACCTTCTTCACGGTCTGGAGCAATGTGTTCGAGCGGGCGCAGCTGAAGGCCGGCGAGACGCTGCTGATCCAGGGCGGCTCGAGCGGCATCGGCGTGACCGCCATCCAGATGGCCACAGCGCTGGGCGCCACCGTGTTCGTCACCGCGGGCAGCGACGAAAAGTGCGCGGCCTGCGTGACGCTGGGCGCTGCCCATGCCATCAATTACAAAACCGCCGATTTCGTGGAAGAGGTGAAAAAGCTCACCGGCGGCAAGGGCGTCGATGTGGTGCTGGACATGGTGGCCGGAAGCTACCTGGCGCGCGAGATCGAATGCCTGGCCGAAGATGGCCGGCTCGCCATCATCGCGGTGCAGGGCGGCGTCAAGGCGGAAATCAATGCCGGACTGGTGCTGCGCAAGCGGCTCACCATCACCGGCTCCACGCTGCGGCCGCGCTCGCTCGGGTTCAAGACCTCGATTGCCCGCGCGCTGAAGGAAAAAGTCTGGCCGCTGGTCGGCAGTGGAGCGATCAAGCCGGTCATCCACAGCACGTTTGCGGCGGCGGATGCGGCGAAAGCCCATGTGTTGATGGAATCCAACCAGCACATCGGCAAGATCGTGCTGACCTGGTAAGCCGGGAAATAAGATGACCAAGCTGATTGCGGGCAACTGGAAGATGAATGGCAGCCTGGCTGCGAACGAGGCCTTGCTGGGCGCGCTGGCGGCCGGGCTGTCGGCCAGGCCGGCCTGCGACGTCGCGATTTGCGCCCCTGCGCCTTACCTGGCCCAGCTGCAGGCCCTGAAAGCCGGTGCGCCGGCCCTGGCGGTCATCGACATCGGCGCCCAGGATGTGTCCGCGCAGGCATCCGGTGCGTACACCGGTGAAGTCAGCGCGGCCATGCTGCGCGACTTCGGCTGCCGCTATGCGATTGTCGGACACTCGGAGCGGCGCCAGTACCACGGCGAAACCGATGCGCTCGTGGCCGACAAGGCAAAGGCGGCTCTGGCACATGGCATCACCCCCATCGTCTGCGTCGGCGAAACGCTGGCCGAGCGTGAGGCGGGGCGCACCGAAGAAGTCGTCAAGCGCCAGCTGGCGGCCGTGATTCATGTCAATGGCCACTGCATCAGCGAAATCGTCGTGGCCTACGAGCCCGTGTGGGCCATAGGCACCGGCAAGACGGCGTCGCCCGATGAGGCGCAGTCGGTGCATGCGGTGCTCCGCGCACAACTGAAGGCTGCAAGCGACAACCCGGCGCGCGTGAAAATTTTGTACGGCGGCAGCATGAATGCGGCCAACGCGGCCACGCTGCTCGGCCAGCCCGACATCGACGGCGGACTGATCGGCGGGGCGGCGCTCAAGGCTGAAGATTTTTTGAAGATTATTGCTGCAGCCCAATAACTGCGGGCGCAGCATGCTATTAAATTAGGAGTAGATATGAACGTTGTACTAACCATTGTCCTCGCGGTGCAGATGCTCACGGCGCTGGGCATGATCGGCCTGATTCTGGTTCAGCATGGCAAGGGTGCCGACATGGGCGCGGCTTTTGGCAGCGGCGGTTCGGGCAGCCTGTTCGGCGCCAGCGGCAGCGCGAACTTCCTGTCGCGTACGACGGGTGTGCTTGCGGCACTGTTCTTCGTCTGCACGCTGCTGCTTGCCTACTTTGGCAACGCCCAGCCACGCACGAGCTCGAGCGTGCTCGAAGGCGCTGCAGTGACTGCCCCGGCGCCAGCGCAAGCCGCTTCCGGCTCGGCACAGATTCCGGGCACATCGGCTCCTGCAGCGGGCAATGCGGCAGTGCCCGCGGCACCGGCACCGGCGGCCTCCGGCGCAGCCCAGATCCCGACGAAATAAGCGATTTACCCACCGCCGCCCAGAGGAGGGCGGTGGAATTCAGGGTAAACTCTGAGTCTGTCTGGAAAGCCAAAACCGCAAGGTTCCTCATGCCATCCGGACAGCAAGCCAAGCAGGCTGAAAAGCGCGGACGTGGTGAAATTGGTAGACACGCTATCTTGAGGGGGTAGTGCCGAAAGGTGTGCGAGTTCGAGTCTCGCCGTCCGCACCAGAAAAAGCATCGGCAGCAGCGCCGCCAGGGGAACCCGGCGCGGTGCTACCGGGTCAGACAGAGAAAACCGCGGTGCCTGCGCAAGCGGTTTTTCCCACGATTTGAATCCACGATGAACCTCGATCAATACCTTCCCGTTCTTCTGTTTATTCTGGTCGGTGTCGGTGTCGGTGTGGTGCCCCAGGTTCTGGGGCGGTTGCTGGGCCCGGTGCGGCCCGACAGCGAAAAGAATTCCCCTTACGAATGCGGCTTCGAGGCTTTCGAAGATGCCCGCATGAAGTTCGACGTGCGCTACTACCTGGTGGCCATCCTCTTCATCCTTTTCGACCTCGAAATCGCCTTCCTGTTTCCCTGGGCTGTCGCGCTCAAGGACATCGGTGCGGTGGGTTTCTGGTCCGTCATGATTTTCCTCGGCATCCTGGTCGTGGGCTTTGTCTATGAGTGGAAAAAAGGCGCCCTCGACTGGGAATAAAAAGTCCTGACAGGGGCTCTTTTTTTGCGGCGGGTTCGCCACCAGATCCAGCGTTGAAGGTACGGAAATAAGGTACGGGTATGTCACTTGAAGGTGTTTTCAACGAAGGCTTCATGACCACGAGCTACGACTCGGTGGTCAATTGGGCCAAGACCGGGTCGCTGTGGCCGATGACGTTCGGCCTGGCATGCTGTGCAGTGGAAATGATGCACGCCGGTGCGGCGCGTTACGACCTCGACCGCTTCGGCATGCTGTTCAGGCCGAGCCCGCGCCAGTCGGACCTCATGATCGTGGCTGGCACGCTCTGCAACAAGATGGGCCCGGCCTTGCGCAAGGTCTACGACCAGATGTCGGAGCCGCGCTGGGTGCTGTCCATGGGTTCGTGCGCCAACGGCGGCGGCTATTACCACTACAGCTATTCGGTGGTCCGCGGCTGCGACCGCATTGTCCCGGTGGACGTGTACGTGCCAGGCTGCC
>JAQGNK010000569.1 GCA_028291905.1 Polaromonas sp. | reverse complement strand
CGCCTGCCGGCGCGACATGCCCATCGCCAGGGCCGCCTCCATTTGTCCTTTGCGAATGGAATTGATACCGGCACGAAAGGTCTCGGCGTTGTAGGCCGAGATGTTCAGCACCAAGGCAACAAGTGCCGTGGTCAGCGCCGAGAACTGCACGTCGAAGGCGATCGGCATCACATAGAACGCCCAGTAGATGACCAGGATCAGCGGCAGGTTGCGGAAGAACTCTACGAAGGCCAGCGAGGCATTGCTGATGAGCTTGTTGTCCGACAGGCGCATCAGTGCCAGCACAATGCCGCCGGGTACGGCGAGCAGCATGGTGACGACCGTCAGGCCGATCGTCATTGCCGCGCCTTCGAGCAGCGCGGCGCGGTGGGTCCAGATGACGTTCCAGTCGAAGTTCATGAGCGCCCCATGTGTGCGAGTTTTTGGTACAGGCGGTCGACCCCCCGCGTGACCGGAAACAGGATCAGGAAATACAGCACCATGACGGTCGTGAAGACCTCCACCGGCCGGTAGCTCTGCCCGGCCACGGTCTCGGCGCTGTGCATCAGTTCAGGCACGGCGATCACGGTGGCGATCGCGGTGTCCTTGATGGCCATGGTCAGCACCGAGCCGAAGGCCGGCAGCATGCGAAGGGTGGCCTGCGGCAGGATGATCTTTCGCAGGATCTGCGCCCGCGACATGCCCAGCGCCAGGCCGGCGCGGGTCTGGCCCGGCCGTATCGATTCGATGCCCGCTCGGATGATCTCGGAGGCATAGGCCGCGATGTGCAGCGTCAGCCCGACCAGTGCCGCCCAAAAGGGCGGAAAGGTCACGCCGGCCAGGATCGGGAAGGCGAAGTAGATCCACACCAGCACCACCAGGATGGGGATGGCGCGCATCGAGTCCACGTAGAAAACCAGCACGCGGCTGAGCCAGCGCGGGCCGTAAAGGCGCAGCAGCGCGATCACCAAGCCGGCCGCGATGCTGGTGACCGCGCTGATGACGCTGAGCGCCACCGTCACGCCCAGACCACCGGCGAAAAATCGCCAGTTATCGACGATCGGTGAGAAGTCCACGTCCATGGGGAAGGTCCGTCAAAGGGTGAAAAATGCGGCGGCCTCGCCTGGGGCTTTCATGCCCGGGGCGCGTACGTTCGCGTTGGATTTTTTGCGCGGCGCGAGGATCGCCGCGCGGTCTGCAGGCTGATTCGTTTACTTCAGGATCTGCGTCATGCGCAGCTCTTCGGCTTTAAGCGCGGGTTGCATGCGTTTTTCGACTTCACGCAGCCAGTCGGCGTAGACCTGCTCGTTCTTGTTCACGCCCATGCCAGCCTTGATGTCGAAAATCTTGCTGTCCTGGCAGTCGTTTTCTTTCGGGAAAACCGCCAGGCCCTTGACCTTCTTGTTGATGTTCGGCCACAGCACGCGGTTCAGCGGCGCCACGTCGGAACGCCCGGCCAGCACTTCCTCGATCGGCGCGACCGAGCCAGAATTGGTTACGCCGCGCAGCTTGGCCTTGCTGAACTGCTCACGCACCAGCGGCTCTTCACCCGCGCCGGAGAAGTACGCCATCGTGATCTCGGGCTTGTTGAAGTCGTCGAGCGTCTTGGCATTGGTGAATTTCGGGTTGTCGGCGCGGCCGAACATGCACACGCTGGTGCTTGAGAAAGTCACGAAGTCGATGATCTTGGCGCGCTCGGCGTTCTGGTTCAAGGGCCCGATCATGATGTCCATCTGGTTGGCGATGAGCGCCGGCACCTTGGTTTCATGACTGACGGGGACTGGCACCATCTGCACGCCCAGCAGCTTGGCGAATTCCTTGCCCAGCATCCAGGACGGGCCGGCCCAGGGCTCGCCGTCCCCGGTGGTGTTCTGCGCCAGCCACGGCGGGTTGTTGACCACGCCCACGCGCAGCACGCCGGCCTTGCGGATCGCGTCGATGCGCGGGCTGGCGCCGGGCGCCGGCGGGGTTTGTGCGAAGGCACTGCCGGCAGCGGCCAGCGTGGCCGCGAGGGCCAGGGCCTTGCCGCAGCGGGTGAGGTGTTTGAGGGTTTGCATGGTTTGTCTCCGTGGTGTTGAGGGGGTGTCAGGTCGTCATGGGGTGCCCTTGCGGCACGGCGCGCATCACATCGTGTTGATGATCCGGCGCTCGTCCGCGTCCAGCTTGGGCTTGAGGGTGTCGCTCACGGCCTTGAGCCAGTTCAGGTAGTCCGGCTGGTTGCGGTCGATGGCCATGCCGATGGGCGTCGCCATCTCGGTGCTGCCCTGGCAGTTGTTGCCGTCGGGCAGGGCCTTGAGGCCCTTGACCTTGCGATTGAGCGCCGACCAAGGCACGCGGTTGATCGGGGTGATGTCGGCGCGCTTGGCCAGAATTTCCTCGACCGGGGCGGCCGTGCCGGCGGTGGACACGCCGCGCAGCTTGGCATTTGGGAAGCGTTTCTTGACCCAGTTTTCTTCGCCGCCACCGGTGAAGTAGGCAACGGTGATGTCAGGGCTGTTGAAGTCGTCGATCGATTTGGCGTTGGCGACTTTCGGGTTGTCGGCGCGGCCGAACACGCACAGCGCGGTGGCCGAGTAGGTGACGAAGTCGACCACCTTCAGGCGCTCGGGCGTGACGGACAAGGGAGAGATCGTGACGTCGACCTGGTTCGATGCGAGCACCGGCACCTTGGTCTCATGCGAGACGGGCACGGCCTCGAGCTTCACGCCCAGCAGGCGCGCATATTCATTGGCCAGCAACCAGGCCGGTCCGGCCCATGCATCGCCTGTACCCGTGGTGTTCTCGACCAGCCAGGGCGGGTTCGACAACACGCCGGCGCGTAGCACGCCTGATTTTTTGATGGCATCGATGCGCGGACTGACACCCGGCGCGGGCACAGCCTGCGCGAAAGCCTGGCTCATCGTGCCCGCGAGCACCAGGCCCGCGGCCAATGCTGACAGGCGCCGGCGTAAAAAGTAATTTGTCTTCATGTTGTCTTGTCTCTCTTTGTCGTTAGTGTTGGAAAACACAAGCGGGCGCTTGGGTAAGGTCGCCCGAAAACCAGCGCTTATTTCCAGGTCTGCGCGAACTCGCTCATCACGCGCTCCAGGTGGGCGCGCATCGCCGTGCGCGCCGCTTGCGGGTCACGCGCCAGCAGCGCCTTGAAGATGCGCTGGTGGTCGGCGTGCGAGGCCAGGCGCAGGTCGGGCGTGTGGAAGTGGGCTTCGATCTTGGTCCAGACGGGGCCGCGGGCCTGGGCCCACATCGCGGTCACCATCTGCAGCAACACGCTGTTACCGGTCGACTCGGCGATGCGCAGGTGAAACAGCTGGTCGGCGGCCTCGTTTTTTTCCTTGTCGTCGATGTACTCGTGCATGTCCGACAGGGCGGTGAAGATGCGGTCGAGGTCGCCGTCCTTGCGGGTTTCGGCCGCGACCGAGGCGATCTCGGACTCGATCAGGCAGCGGGCGCGAAGCAACTCAAAAGGGCCGGGGCCGGTTTCTGGCATGAAAGACCGGTTCACTGCTGGACTGCTGACCTGTGTCACGTAAATGCCCGAGCCGCCGCGCACCTCGACCACACCCTGCAGCTCCAGCGCGATCATTGCCTCGCGCACTGAAGTGCGGCTGACGTCAAAGCGCTCGGCCAGCGCCCGCTCCGAAGGCAGGCGCTCAGCGAGCTTGAACTCACCCTGCGTGATCAGGCTGAGCAGCTGCGCGGCCAGCCGCTGATAGGAACGGTCCGAACCCGCCTTTGGAGCAGGTACGTTGTCATCGGAAGACTGGATGAGATGAAGTGTCATGGACATTTAAAGTGGTTGGACCAAATATAGTTTGGTTGACCAACATTACGTATAGTGGTTTACCACTATGGGTTAATTGGTTGGTCCGGACGTTTAATCGAGTTCTTTTTTCAGGGCAACTGAACCTTATGCGCGCACTCTCACAAGCCTTGCTCAACGAGTTGATCGACTCTGCAGACGCACTGCCAGCTTCTCTAACCTTGCCACGCTATGACCGCAGACAAGCGGCTGCCGGCGTCATCCACTTTGGCCTGGGCGCTTTCCATCGTGCGCACCAAGCTGTCGTGTTCGATGCCCTGCTGGCCGCAGGCGATATGCGCTGGGGCGTTCTGGGCGTGGCGATGCGCAGCACCCAACTGGCCGACGCGCTGGCCCGGCAGGACGGCCTGTATACGCTTCAGATCGCCAGCGCGGCCGGTCGCCGCTGGCAGATTGTTGGCGCCATCCGGCAGACCTGCGTCGCTTCGCGCGAGCCGCAATATGTCATCGACGCCGTGGCCATGCCAGCGACTCGCTGGGTCACCTTGAGCGTGACAGAAAAAGCCTATGGTCCGGACCTGGCTGCCCTGCTGGTCAAAGGTCTGGCCGCCCGGCAGGCAGCTGGCCTGGGTGGGCTGACAATGGCATCTTGCGACAACCTGACCGGCAATGGAGACAAGCTGAGGGCGCTGTGCGTCGGCGCTGCCCAGTCTATAAATGCGTCGCTCGCCGCGTGGATAGTCACGCACTGCGCCTTTCCCAACAGCATGGTCGATCGCATCGTGCCGGCCGCAACAGGGCAGCATCGCCTTGATGCTGCCCAAGCCACTGGCGTGGACGATGCCTGCGCGCTCGGCACAGAGAATTTTTGGGAATGGGTCATTGAGGACCGTTTCGTCGATCCGGCCGATGGTGCGCTGCTTGCCTCCGCCGGTGTAACAGTCGTACAAGACGTGCTGCCCTTTGAGCAAGCCAAACTTTGCATGCTCAACGGCAGCCACACGGCCATCGCTGTGCTGGGCGCAGTGATGGGATTGCCGACGGTGTCCGATTGCGTCGCCAATGGCCAGATCCACCGCTTTGTTCACGGCCTGATGACCGACGTGATGATGCCGCAGCTCAGGCGTCCTGACCTGCCGGCCTACCGAGATGCGCTCCTGGCGCGCTTTGCCAATCCTGACCTGCGCCACAAGGTCCACCAAATCGCCTCTGACAGCTCACTAAAGATTCCACTGCGCTGGGTGAGCACGGTGACGGCGCGCCTTGCGGCAGGACAGCAAGTCGAGGCACTGGCTTTTGCGAGCGCTGTGTGGATGCGTTACTTGCTGTCCGAAGACGAAAACGGCCAGCCATACACGATTTCCGACCCGATGGCCGCCACGCTGCAGGAGCTGGCGCAGCAACACCGCGGCGATGCAGCAGCCACCGTGCAGGCGCTGACTGCGCTGCCTTCCATCTGGGGCGAGATGCTGCATGCCGACATCCGCTGGACATCGCGCGTGACCTTTTGGCTTGAACGCATCCAGGCCGTTGGCGTTGCGCTGGCGCTGGACGAATTCAACAGCGCTCAATGACCTGAGCAAGCCCTCCCCTTTTTTTCACACTAGCAAGGATCCCATGATTCCAAACACTCCCCCAATCAAAGACCAGGTTGCCCTCGTTACCGGTGCCAATGCCGGCATGGGTCTGGCAACCGTGCGCGCGCTGCTGGAGGCCGGCTACCGGGTAGCGGCGACCGATCTGCGCACCGATCAGGTCGCTGCGCTTGCCGCAGAGCACGGCGAACGACTTGCTTGCTTCGTCATGGACGTGAGCAACCACGCGGCGGTGCATGCGGCCTGCGACCAGATTGAGGCGCGCTTTGGCCGCATTGACGTCTGCGTGAACAATGCCGGTTTCCTGCAGTACGCTAACTGCGAGGAGACCACGCCCGAACTGTGGCACAAGACCTTGCGCGTCAACCTTGACGGCGTGTTTTTTGTCAGCCAGCGCGTCGCGCCCGGCATGAAGGCGCGCGGCTTTGGCCGCATTGTGAACATGTCCTCCTATGGCGCGAAGACCGGTGGCCTGTCGCCGCTGCCTGCCTATGCGGCGAGCAAGGGCGGCATCATCTCGCTGACCTTCAGCTTCGCGCGGGAATACGCCCCTTTTGGCGTGACCTGCAACGCCCTGGCGCCGACGTTTGTCAAGACGCAGATGCTGACGGAGCAAGTCAGTGCCGAACGCCAGGCCGAGTTGCGCCAGAAGATTCCGGTGGGGCGCTTTTGCGAGTTGGAAGAGCTGGCGCATGCGGTGCTGTTTTTGGCGCATCCCATGAGCGGCTTTATCACCGGCGAGGTGCTGGATCTCAACGGTGGATTGCAATTCGATTGATGTTGGCCAAACTTCAGCGAAGCGCTCGAGGCTCCTGACCTGCTCGAACCGGATCGCCTGGACACAGCGCTGGCGGACATGGCGTTGACTGACCTCTCACTTGAAAGCGGTCAGTTCTAAACTGGAATCGGGCAGCCAGCTAGAAAGCTAAGCGCCGCCTTCTCGCTTCAAGACTGACCGATTTCGGATTTTTGACGGCACCTGCCGTGTGTGGGGCGCGGGTCTGGAACAAGCTGGCGGCTGCCTTCGTCTAGGCAGGTACGGTTTTATGTGAACGTTCATTCACATAAAACTGTTCCCGGCACGGTTGGCATTGGGCGTTGATTTCCTTGCATTTCCA
>JAQGNK010000567.1 GCA_028291905.1 Polaromonas sp. | reverse complement strand
CTGGTCGGCGCGCTGCTGATCATCCCCCTGATCCTGATGTACACCGCCTGGGGCTACTGGGTCTTTCGCGGCAAGGTGCGGCCCGGGGATGGCTACCACTGATGGCTGGCCTTGGCCGTTCGCGTTTTTGGTTGCGCCGCCTGGGCTGGCTGCTCGGGCTGTGGCTGGCGGGCGTTGCCGCGCTGGGGCTGGTGGCGCTGGCCATCAAGGCGCTGATGCGGGTGGCGGGGCTGACGGTGTAGGGCTTGAAGACTGGGGGCTGGAACGTAGTGAGCTTAAAAATGAATAAAAAAGCCTTCTGGCGCAGTAGCTGCATGCGCAGTCAGCTATTAAATTCATAGTAAATCGATAGTTGAACCGCAGCGCTTGGAGTCCCGGCATGCGCAGGGTCGCCGCAGCGCTAGACTCGGGCCAACTCCTAGGTTCCACATGCCCATGCAAGAAAAGACCTGGCCGGTCGTCGCAGTGTCGATTCCCGCTGAATCCGCCGTCCTGCGCGCCTACCCGACGACCCACTTGGCTGATGCCTATTCCATTCGTTTGCCTGACAACACGGCGGCCGACCCGCTGCTGCTGGCCCGGTTTCTCTTTTCGCAGCAGCCCGCCTGGGTTCCCCGGCTGATGCGGGTGCGCGACTTTCTGGTCAGTGCATTCGGCCTCAAAACTTCCAGGCAGCTGTTGAACCCGGCAGCGGCGAGTCGCACCGACCGCGTTCACATCTTCAGGATTTACGCCACGGGCGACAACGAAGTCATTCTGGGCGAAGACGACACGCACCTTGATTTTCGGCTGTCGGTGCGCTACCAGGCCGGCAGCCTGGATGCAGGCCGTGCCCCGCATCTGGTGGTGTCCACCGTCGTGCATTGCCACAACCTGCTGGGCCGGCTCTACATTGCCCTCATCGCACCGTTTCATCGACTTGTCATCAAGTCCGGCCTGCGCCGGGCCGCCCGAATCGGCTGGCCTGCCGCCGCTTTGACAAACGCAGCCCATGCCTCCGCTTGACGCCATTGAATAACGCCAAGGTTCAGTGCCTGGCAGCCAGCAAATCCTGACCCTCCCGCCCCATCATCCTTGCTCGGCCTTGTTAAGCAACCAGCCGCCAGCCTGCCCGCCGAGGCTTAATGCGCGATGCCGATTTTGCCGAAGTGCCGCCCGCCGGCGCTGAGTTCGGCATAGGCCGCGCCGGCGTCGTCGATGCCAAAGACGCGGTCGATGACCGGCACGATGAGGTGGGCGGCAATCGCCCGGGCCGCCTCCGCCAGGTCGGTCACCGAGCCGGTACTGTTGCCGATGATGCGCAGGGATTTGACAATGATCGGCAGCAGGTCGAGCGACGAGGCCGTGCCGCCTACAAAGCCGACGGTAAAGACGGTCCCGCCCACCGCCGCCGCGTTGAGCGAGCGTGCGAAGGTTGCCCCGCCCACCGTCTCGACCACCAGGTCGGCGCCGCGCCCGTCGGTGCGCTTGAGCACTTCCTCGTCCCAGGCCGGCGTGGCGCGGTAGTTGATCAGGTGGTCCGCGCCGAGCTGGCGCGCGCGCTCCAGTTTTTCGTCTGACGACGAGGCGATGATCACCGTGGCGCCGGATGCCTTGGCGAACTGCAGGGCAAAGATGCTGACGCCGCCCGTTCCCAGCAATACCACAACCGAGCCGGGGCGCAGCTGGGCCGAACGCACGCCATTCCACGCGGTCGTGGCGGCAATGGGCAGGGCCGCGCCCTGGACGAAATCCAGGTGGGCCGGCAGCGCGACAAGACTGGTGGAGGGGACGGCCACGTAGTCGGCCAGCGAACCCGGCAGCGTGATGCCGCGCATCGCCGCCACATGGTGCGGCGTGACGGTGCCGCCTTGCCAGTTGGGCATGAAGTGCGGGATCACGCGGTCGCCAACGGCCAGGCCGCTGACGCCTTCGCCCAGCAAGGCGATTTCACCCGCCCCATCGGCCACCGGGATCATCGGAAAGACCGGGCCGGGGAATTTGCCGGTCGCGATAGCCACGTCGATGAAGTTCAGGGTGGCGGCGCGCAGGCGCACCAGCACCTCGCCACGGGCGGGCTTCGGGTCGGGCAATTCGGCCTGGCGAAAGGCGGTGAGGGAAGGGGCGGTGAGTTGAATGGCTTTCATGGTCTTTTCTTTGGAGTGGAACAAGGGTTGAGAAGCGCTGAGCAAGCAGGCTCAATGCGCGAAGAAGTGCATGCCGCCATCGACCGGAATCACGGCGCCGGTGATGTAGCGCGCCAGCGGCGAGGCCAGGAAGGCCACCAGGTGCCCGATGTCCTCGGGCTCGCCGAAGTAGCCGATGGGGATGTTGCGGGCGATGAAGGCGCGCCGGCTTTCCTCGCTTGGGTGCAGCCTGCCGAGAATCTGCTCGCTGTTGATCCGGCCGGGCGCCAGGGTGTTGACGGTGATGCCCTGCGCCGCCACGTCGCACGACAAGCCCTTGGCCCACAGATGCAGCGCCGCCTTGGCCGCACTGGCCGCATTGAGCGAGCGCGGCTCCATCGAGCCGCTGATGTTGACGATGCGGCCCCACTGCCGCGTCTGCATCGGCGGCAGCACGGACTGCGACAGCCGGCGCGCCGCGGTGAAGTTCAGCGCAAAGGCTTCGTCCCAGTCCGCGTCCGGCGCATCGGGCCGCGTCGGTCGCGAGCCGCCGGCGCAATTGACCAGCAGGTCGATGCTGCCGAGCGCGGCAGCGGCTTCGGCAACGATGCGTTTGACATCCTGCGCGTCGGTGACATCGCCGGCCACGACCAAGGGCGGCTCGGCGCCTGTGCCGGCGATCTGCGCGGCAAGCTGCTCCAGCAGGTCGCGTCGCCGTGCGGTGATGGCGACCCGAACGCCTTCGCGGGCCAGCACCCGCGCGACGCCCGCGCCGATGCCGGCGCTGGCGCCCGAAACCAGCGCGGTGCGTCCTTCAAGATTCAAGTCCATGGTGGCTCCTTGCCGATAGAGAGGTAGAGGTGGCTGCAAGCCGCAAGCCCCGTGATGTCTGGATCGCAGGGCTTGCCCGAGCGGCGATTGGCCGCTCTGCTTGAGAGGAAGGCCGTAGTTTTATTTAAAAGCAATCGAAGATAAACTGCGATTTACTTGAGCTATTTGAAAGTCGGGGTTTGCAATGGATTTGCTCGACAGCATGAAGGTGTACGTCATGGCCGTCGAAAAAGGCAGCCTCAGCGCGGCCGCAGCGGCTTGCGACATCTCGGCAACGATGGCCGGAAACCACCTGCGCACGCTGGAAAAGCGCCTGGGCATGCGGCTGCTCCAGCGCACGACCCGGCGCCAGCACCTCACGGCCTTTGGCGAGGACTACTACGTCCGCTGCAGGGAAATCCTGCGGCTGGTGGCTGAAACCGATGCGCAGGCGCAGAACCTCCAATTGGCGCCAGCGGGCAAGCTGCGCGTCACCGCGCCCGTGACCTTCGGCACGGAGGCCCTGATGCCGGCGTTGCCGGCTTACCTGGCGCGCTATCCCGAGGTCAGCGTCGACGTGGCCTTGTCCGACCGCGTGGTCGATCTGGTGGAGGAAGGCTTCGAGGCGGCGATCCGCATCGGCCAGCTGCCCGATTCAGCGCTGATCGCCAGGCCGCTGGCGCCTTACCGGCTGATGATCTGCGCCTCCCCCGAGTACCTGGCGCACAGGGGAACGCCGGGCAAGCCCGATGATCTGAGCCGGCACGAGTGCCTGTCCTTCAGCCCTGCTGCCTTGGCCAGCTGGCGGCTGCAGGATGAAGCAGGCTCGCTGCATGTTCCTGTCTCGGGGCGCCTGCAGGTCAACAGCGGCCAGGCGCTGCGCGTGGCCGCATTACACGGCCTGGGTATCGTGCTTCAGCCGGCGATATTGCTGGAGGCCGATGTGCAGGCCGGGCGCCTGGTCCAGCTGTTTCCCGCGCACCAGCTCCCCAGCCGCCCGATGAACGTGGTGTACCTGCCCGACAGGTACCGCTCACCCAAGCTGCGCAGCTTCGTGGATTTTCTGGTGGAGCGGTTCAGGTAGTCTGCTTGCAACTGTTGCCTGTCAACCACGCAGGCCCGAATGCAGACAGACAGTTGCCCGTCAGCGGCTTGCAGTAACTGGAATGCATGC
Source organism: Polaromonas sp. (assembly GCA_028291905.1). Taxonomy (GTDB): domain Bacteria; phylum Pseudomonadota; class Gammaproteobacteria; order Burkholderiales; family Burkholderiaceae_C; genus Polaromonas. Next base: position 2,075 of record JAQGNK010000567.1, on the reverse strand, counting down.
TCCGTTGGTCTCGGGTGGACCGGAGGATGCGATGGGAATCGACATCAGCAGGCCGCGCAGGGTCCGAATCACCATGCGGCCGCAGCGTTGAGCGACAAGCTGGCCGCGTTCCATTCGCGCGGTCTGCCCTTCGAGGTATCGAAAGGTCTGGAATGGCGCATCCGCTGGCAACGGCGCTGACGCCGCTTCAAGCGCGAGGTCAATCGCATGGGCGAGCAAGGCCGTGCTTTCAGCCTTGATCCAGGCGCTTTGCGCGGCATGCCTGCCCACGTCAGGCGGCTGGTTTTCTGAAGGCATGGCAGGTCGGGCGTGGGAAATAACCCGAATCACCAGCGGTGGCGGTACCGCCGTTGCCGGACTGCCAGTGGGGAAGACAAGCATCGACGCATCCATCTGGATCGTCTGCTCATCCTGCGCAAGGAAGAAAACCGGCGTGCCCTGTACCAGGCGGCTAGAGGATGCCGACTGAGTGGGCTCGACCAGTTCAGTTCGGCCCACACTGGCGGTGTTCTGAAAGGCCAGGGAAAACAATTCACGTGCGGTAAAGGCGTCGAGCAGCGGCCGATACGGGCTGAGCACTTCGTCGGAGGCGGCAAGCTGCTGCTGCGTTAGCACGTTTCGGGTGGCACCAACAACGAGTGCATGGGCTGCGACGGAAATCAGGAAGCCACCAATGCCTGGCCCCGGATAGAGCATTCCGCCGGCTGGAGCGCCTGCGCCGCTGTTGGTCTTGAGCACTCCCCGGTAATCGACCTTGCCTTCGGCCGGCAAGCGAAGCGACCAGGTGGCAACAGGCAAAGCCGCGCTGGGCGGGGGTATTTCAGGCAAGCTGTCAGCCACCCGTGCCATAGGTGTTTGTGTCTCGGGCTGGGTGTCGGCCGCGCCAGCCGTATTTCCAAGGAACAGGCACAGTGCTGTGCCCAGCATCCACGGCGCCAGCCAGCGGCTCATTTCCCTGCGTCCGCCGGCTCTGTTACTTGACGAAGGGTTCAAGGAAACTGTCTCTGCTTAATTCCAGCGCCTGAAAGTAGGCATTGGTCACGCCAGGAAACTTGGGCGGCTCATCCCAGGCGCCTTCCGGACTCTGAAGCCTGTCCACAGGCAAATACCACTCGTAGGTATTGGTCGATAAATTCACCAGGTAGCCGATACCGCGAAGCATGCCTTGCGGATTGCCCACAGGTATGTAAGCCGAGTAATTGCGTTCCACGCCAATTGCCCGGATGTCTATCAGCAGCAGCTTGTCGATCTTGTACTTTTCCTTGAGTGAGGAAAAGTCCTTCAGGGCCAGATTGGCTCCTTTCACGGATGCCGATGGGAGGGAATCGAGTCCGATGTCATCAGGCACAACGACAGCATTCGCGCCTTTTTTCACCAGTGCTTCGGAAATGAGCACTTTCAGTTTGGATAGATCCTCCACTGGCAAGGTTTTGGTGTGCGCGGTGAGCGACGAGTTCATCAGCGATGCGGTCGCCAGGCACAGCAGGCAGGAGGCACCGGGAAAAACGGTGTCAACTTTCGGCATTTTTGTCATGGCCACGCCAATACGTTCGCTTTTCCCTGCCGTTTTTTCGGCGTTAAAGGCGACATGGGCTTGCGGCGTGCCTGCGCAACCCGCTAGCCATGCCAGAGTCACCAACACCAATCCCAGGTAAATTTTTCTTTTCATGTTGCAATCCGTTGTAAAGGGCTGATAAAGCCAGTGAAACAAAACGTTACTTTAACCGACGCAAGCTGACTTTTTGAGAGGTTCTAGTGGTCTTGCTGAAGGCAGTTTTTACTGAGTCGTGTGGGAGTTTCACCAGGCAGCGCCTGGCCCTGAGCTATTGATCCAACCCCGCAAAGTTTGAACTTGTCCGGATGTGGAAATCCAGGCGAGATCGAAAAAGAAGAAGCCAGGGCTCGGGGGCAGAAATTCACTGGAGCGATTAATGCAGCGCTGGTCAATACGGCGATAGGAAATGGGTGCCGTGCCTACCCGCGCGGCGCTGGCATCCCATCAGGCTCAACGCTCTAAAGCTGGGCTTCGATAGCGACCTTGTCGATCACTGACCACACGGACCGGATTTTTCCGT
>JAQGNK010000553.1 GCA_028291905.1 Polaromonas sp. | reverse complement strand
TGGCCCGCATGGGCCTCGGTGAGATCGAGCTTTTGAAACGGCTCGAACAGGCTGTTGACATAGGCCATGTCGAAGCCCTCGCCGTTGTCCCGCACAAAGTAAGCCGTCTGGCCATCGGTCCCGGTGCCGCTGCCCACCTCCAGCAAGGCCCGCTGTTGGCTGGCGCTGGAGCGCCAGGCGTTGTCCAGCAGCTCCTGCATGACCTGCTCCATCAGGTCAGGGTCGGCCGATGCCATGAGGCCTGGCTGGATGACGGCGCTGACCTGGCGTGCGGGCTCGCCGGCAAGCAATTTATCGATCCGCCTGCGCGCGATGCCTCCCAGGTCAATGTCTTTTCGCTGCAGCGGCAGGCGCGAAAGATTGGCAAAGTAGAGAAGCGCATCGGCCCGGGTATTGATTTCGTGGATTCCTGCGGAAATACGTTCGAGGTAACGCGCTGCCTGCACGCCTTGCACCTGTTTTTGCAGCAGGTGGCTGTAGCCGCTCATGGCAATGAGCGGCTGGCGCAAGTCGTGGGCCAGCGAGTACGACAGCATCTGCAAATCGGCCGTGGTTCTTTCAAGCTCGGCCGTGCGGGCCTGCACCCGGCGCTCCAGGTCGGCGTTGAGCGTCAATATCTGGGCCTCGGCCTGCTTGCGCTCGGAAATGTCGCGCTCCACGGTCACGAAATGGGTAACGCTTCCGGCCTCGCTGACCATCGGCGCCACCATCAGCTCCACCCACATCTCTTCGCCCGACTTCGTGTAATGGATCATTTCAGCCCGCACCGATTGCTGCTGCTGCAAGGCGCTGCGGATGCGGTCAAGTTCGGCGGCATTGGAGCTGGGGCCGGTAAAGATGCGGGAGGACTTGCCCAGCACCTCGGCGCGCGCGTAGCCGGTGCGCTTGACGAAAGCATCATTGACAAAGACGATGCACGCGCCGTCCTCGCTCACTGAATTCGCATCCGTGATGATGACGATGTCGTTGAGCTTGGACACGGCGGTCTGCAGCAGCTGCAGCTGCTCGGCATCGACACGCTTTTGCGTGATGTCCCGGAAATAGACCGCCAGCCCGTCGTCGGTCGGATGGGCGCTGATCTCCAGCCAGGACTCAAGCGGCGCAAAAAAAGTCTCGAACCGCACCGTCACCCGCTGTTCGACCGCGCGCCGGTAATGGGTTTCAATCTCCGATCCCACCGCTTCCGGAAACACCTCCCACAGGTTCTTGCCCAGAAAATCAGCACTGCCGCGCTTCGTTATATTTTCGGTCTGGCGATTGAGAAAAACGAACTCCCAGCGGTCGTTCACCAGGAAGAAAGCGTCGGAGACGCTCTCAAGCGTCGTGGCCAGCCGATGGGCCAATGTCCGCTCCCGCGCCTCCGCCTGCTTTTGCTGCTCGATGTTCTGGGTCACGCCCTGTATCCAGCGGATCTCGCCGCTCGGTGCCCTGGAGGCTTCGCCCAGGACCCTCATCCAGATCCTTTGGCCGGTGCTGGTGACGATCTGCACTTCCTTGTCAAAGGGCGCGCCGGTGGCAATGCAGTTTTCAAAAAGCGCACGGATGGGGGCCTGGTGCTCCGGCGCAAAAAACCCGATGGTTTCCTCAACACCTGGCGGGTCCCCCGGTGGCAGGTGATAGAGGGCACGTAAATCTTCGGACCAGATCAACTGGAAATTTGACAAGTCAACCTGCCACGCAATCTGGTCGCTGATGCGGGACGCCATGCTGAACAGGTTCTGGATTTTCTCCAGCGCTTCCTGGGCATTGATGAGCGCGGCCTGCAGCGGCAGGCCATGAGGCAAGGTGTTCGATGAGCCGGTGGGCAAACTGGCAGCAGGAGCCTGTCCGCCTGGGGTGTCAGCCCGCTTTATTTCAGGAGCGGGCCCACCGTTCAGGCTGCCTTCTGACGTGGCTTGCGGTACGCCGGACGCAGGCAGCGGTTGGGGGAGGCGCGCATGGGTTGCGGCCTGATGATGCGCGCTGTCATTCCAACGGCCGCTCTCGAAATAACAGTGGCGCGCCGCCTCGAAGCACGCGCGCTCGGAAGCAGTCAGCGGCCGCAGCAGGGCCTGCACTTCAGCATGGTGGTGCGCCGTTGCCTGACGAAGCGCAGCCAGAACCCTGGCTTTTTCTTTTTCTTCAAAAGAACCGGCTGCGCGAGACGGTTCATCGGAATCAATAGGGGGCATTTGTTTGCTCGCTTCTAGCATCAGTCAACGGGCCGATCAAACACCGACTGTAGCGCGGCCAGCAGTTTTTGAAACGTCGCCGAACGGTTCCCGCTTGCCTCACCAGACGGGCCTTGTCCGGCATGCCTGCCTGGTTCAGCAATACCCGGCCGGATGTACGCCGAAACATCACACCCGCCGCAAAGGCCGTGGGTCGTGCGGTAGCGCTACCTGGGACGAAGCCAGGCACCTGACGCCCTAAATCAAAAGTCAAATGACACCTTCCTCGCGTCAGGCCCATTCAGTCCAGACCATTTGCACTGCTGTTTTCGGCCCAGGGTTTGATAATGCCGGGATGACTTCCCGACAAGCCGCCGACGCCCGCGCCATTATCCTGGCCACCCTGAACGCCAAGTACATCCATGCCTCACTCGGCCTGCGCTACCTGTTGGCCAACATGGACCGGCACGGCGGCGCCGGCCTGCGCGAACGCACGCAAATCTGTGAATTCACCATCCAGCAGCGGCCGGTGCAGATTGTGGAAAGCCTGCTGGCGCTCGACCCAGCCGTCATCGGCCTGGGCATCTACATCTGGAACGTGGTCGAAACCACCCAGGTCGTGCGCCTGCTGAAAACCCTGCGGCCCGACATCAGGGTCGTGCTGGGCGGGCCGGAGGTCAGCTTTGAAACCGACAGCCAGGAAATCTGCCGGTTGGCCGACCATGTGGTCACCGGCTGGGGCGATGTGAGCTTTCCCAAGCTGTGCCGGGCGCTGCTCGACGGCCCGAAGCCGCTGATGAAGGTGATTGCCGGCGAGCAGCCCGCGCTGGCCGAACTGGCGCTGCCCTACGCCGAATACACCGCCGAAGACCTGGAAAAGCGCCTGCTGTATGTCGAGGCGTCGCGGGGCTGCCCGTTCAAGTGCGAGTTCTGCCTGAGTTCGCTCGACAAGACCGCCTGGGCGTTCGAGCTGGACCGCTTCATGGCCGAGATGGATGCGCTTTACCGGCGCGGCGCCCGCAACTTCAAGTTCGTGGACCGCACTTTCAATCTGAAGGTTGATTTTTCGGTGCGGATTCTGCAGTTTTTCCTGGACCGCATGGCGCCCGATCTGTTTGTGCATTTCGAGGTCGTGCCCGACAGCCTGCCGGACCGCCTCAAGGCGCTGATCGCGCAGTTTCCGGCGGGCTCGCTGCAGTTCGAGGTCGGCATCCAGAGCTTCAACCCGGAGGTGCAGCAGCGCATTTCGCGCAAGCAGGACAACGCCAAGACCGCCGACAACCTGCGCTGGCTGGTGGGTGAAAGCCAGGCGCATGTGCATGCCGACCTGATCTTCGGCCTGCCGGGCGAAACGCTGGCAAGCTTTGCCGACGGCTTCGACCGGCTGCATGCCCTGGCGCCGCATGAAATCCAGTTCGGCATCTTGAAGCGCCTGCGCGGCACGCCGATCACCCGGCACACGGCTGATTTTGCGATGGCCTACGACCCGCAGACGCCCTACACCATCCTGCAGAACTCGACGATTGACTTTGCGACGATGCAGCGCATCCAGCGCTTTGCCCGCTACTGGGAAATGGTCGCCAATTCGGGGCGGTTTGCGCGGGCGCTCGGGCTGCTGCTGGCGCCGGGTTCGGCCTTCGGCCATTTCCTGGCCTTCAGCGACTGGCTCTGGCAGACGACCGGCAAGACGCATGAATTCGCCTATGAAAAGCTGGTCGATCTGCTGCATGCCCACCTGACCATGGTGCGCGGGCTGGATGAAGGCGACGTGCTGGCTGCGCTGGCGGCGGACTATGCGGCCAGCGGCGCGCGCGGGCGGCCGGCGTGCCTGGCGGACTTGCTGGCGGCGGGCCGGGCCAAGTCGCCCGCCGACTCACCAGCTTTGCCTGCAAAGCCCAGGGCCGAGCGGCAGGGCCGGCATGCCAGCCAGAACCAGCACCGCCAGGACATCCAGAAGGCGGCGGCTGCGGCTTGAGGCTGGGCTTGTATTTATTAATCAAATCGGGCTGTAGCGCAGGCCAGGATTGCGCAAGCAGCTATTGAATCAATAGTGCTGAAGGCCATCGCGTTTGAACGTGCGCCGCGCCAAAAGCCATCTTCAACGCCTTCCTGAAATGAAAAAGCGCCCCGCAGGGCGCCGTGCCGAGCACAGGTTGCGTCAGATCTGCGCCGTGCCGCCATCGACAAACAGCTCGATGCCGTTGATGAAGCTGCTGTCGTCCGATGCGAGGAACGCCACCGCCTTGGCGACCTCGCCGGGCCGGCCCAGGCGGCCGATTGGCACCAGCGTTGCCAGGTGGTCCAGCAGGCCTTGCTGCTGCTCGACAGGCGCCAGGCCGGCCAGGCCGGGCGTGTGCACCGGGCCGGGGCTGATGGCGTTGACTCGGATGTTGCGGGGCTTGAGATCAAGCAGCCAGGTGCGGGCGAAGTTGCGCACCGCCGCCTTGCTGGCGCTGTACACGCTGAAGCTTTCCGTGCCCTTGACGGAGGTGGTGGAGGCGGTCAGGATGATCGAGCTGCCATCCCTGAGCAGCGGCAGCGCCTTCTGCACGGTGAACAGCGTGCCCTTGACGTTCGCATTGAAGATGCGGTCGAAGTGCTCCTCGGTGATGTCGGCCAGCGCCATCATGTCGCCGCCGCCCGCGTTGGCAAACAGGATGTCGAGGTGGCCGGCCCTGGCCTTGATTTCGGCGTACACGCGGTCCAGGTCGTCCAGGCTGGCCACGTCGCCGCGAATGCCGACGGCGCTGGCGCCAATGGACGCGACCGCCGCGTCCAGTTCGGCCTGGCGGCGGCCGGTGATGAAGACGGTCGCGCCCTGGGCGGCGAATTCCTGCGCCGAGGCCAGGCCGATGCCGGTGGTGCCGCCGGTGACGAGTGCGATCTTGCCTTGGAGTTTGTGGCTCATGATGGTGTTCCTGATGGGTTGGGGATGAGGGAAAGGCTTGTGGCCCGGTTGATGAAACAGATACGGTTGATGCAGTCGATGCGGTCGGATGAGTGGCGAGGCTTGCGCCGGACGCTCACACACTTCCTACACGCCTCACACGCCGAAGGCCTTGCCGACGGCGTAGGTGTCTTCATGCAGGTGCAGCGCGGTGATGGCGCCGTCTTTCACTATCAGGTGCATGGCGAAGGGCGTGTAGAACGCCTGCCCGGTGCTGCGAGCCACATGGCTGAAGCGGCCCAGCGCCACCGCATCCTCACCATCGAACAGCAGCTTGTCGATCTGGGCGCGGCTGTGCTCCAGCGCGAAATGCGACCACATCGTGTGGAAATATTCCGGCACCTGCTCGCGGCGGGTGCGCCGGCCGGTCCAGGGCAGGCTGGGCGGGCCGGGCACGAACCAGTCGATGTCTGCGGCAAACAGCGCCGCAACCCCTTCGGCGTCTTGGGCGCCCAGGCGGGCAAAGAACGTGTTGATGACGCTGCGAATGTCGGTTGCGTTCGCGGGATCGGGGGCGGATGCGGCCCGGTCTTGGGTTGTGGTGTCCATGTGCTGTTTCCTGGTGAAATCAAGCCTTCAGCTTGGTAAATGGGTAGTGACAGGTGAACTTTACGGCGGCTTGATTGTTCGATAAAGTAGCTAAAAGCGAATGCTTTATTCCCAATTCTGAATAATCGGATCACTCATGGACCAGCTGCTGGCGATACGTGCCTTTGCCCGGGTGGTGGAGGCCGGCACCTTCACCAAAGCGGCTGATTCGCTTGGCATGCCCAATGCCTCTTTGACCAAGCTGGTGCAGTTGCTGGAATCGCACCTGCGCGTCAAGCTGCTGCAGCGCACCACGCGCCGGGTGTCGGTCACGCCCGAGGGCGCGGCGTATTACGAGAAAACCATGCGGCTGCTCAAGGAGCTTGACGAGGTGGACACCAGCTTTGGTGCCGAGCAGGGCCGCCCACGCGGCCACCTGCGCATCAACACCGGCAGCTCGGTTGCCAACCTCCTGATCATCCCGGCGCTGCCAGAATTCTTTGCGCTTTATCCTGACATCGCGGTGGACATGGGCGTGAGCGACCGGCTGGTCGATCTGGTCGGCGACAGCGTGGATTGCGTGATCCGTGGCGGCGTACTGACCGACATGGCGCTGATCGGCCGACAGATCGGCACCGCCCCCTGGGTCACCTGCGCCACGCCGGCCTACCTGCGAGCCCACGGCACGCCGACCCATCCTGACCAGCTGGAAAAGGAGCACCGGGTGGTGAGCTACCTGTCGCCGCGCACCAGCCGGGTGGTGCCGATGGGCTTTGCAAAAAACGGCCAGAAGATCGAGGTGGTCGGCAAGCGCACCCTGGGCGTCAATGAAAGCAATGCCCATGTGGCCGCCGGCCTGGCCGGGCTCGGCGTGCTGCACAGCTTTGCCTACGTGGCCAGGCCACACATCGAATCAGGCGCGCTGGTGCCCATCCTGCAGGACTGGCGGCCCGAGCCGTATCCGTTTTTCGTGGTGTACCCGCCCAACCGCCACCTGAGCCACCGGTTGCGGGTGTTCATCGACTGGATTGCCGAGCGGTTTTCTGCGCTTGCAGCCTGACGCGCTGGCTTCGCCGCAGCATCGACCGGCCCGGAAGCGCTATTGATTCAATAGCTGCATACGCAGGCAAGTCAAGCGCAAACGCCATAAAAGACTCGAAATCAGGCCTGGAGGCAGCGCTTTGCCCAAATACTTCAAAATAGGCCGATGACACTTGCCCCAACTCCCGCGCCAGCCCCGGCCGAACAGCCGTTCACCCGTTTCTGGGCCGACCTCAAGACCACCGACTTCGCCCGCCTGGACCTGGGCCGCTGCATCGCCGTGCTGCCGGTGGCGGCCGTCGAGCAGCACGGGCCGCACCTGCCACTCAATGTCGATGCCACGCTGGTCGATGGCGTCATTGTCAGCGCGCTGCCGCAGCTGCAGGCTGACCTGCCGGTGCTGTTCCTGCCCACCCAGGCCATCGGCTTCAGCCCCGAGCACACCCGCTTTGCCGGCACGCTCACGCTCAAGGCCGAGACCATCCTGCGCCTGTGGACCGAGCTGGGCGAGTCGGTCGCGGCCACTGGCGTCAAGAAGCTGGTGCTGCTCAACTCGCACGGCGGGCAGGTCGGGCTGATGGATGTGGTGGCGCGCGACCTGCGCACCCGGCTTGGCATGCTGGTGTACAGCGTCAATTCCTTCAACCTGCCGCTGAAGGACGCGCACGGGGCGTCGGTGGCCGGGCAGTTCAGCGCGCACGAGCACCGCTTCGGCATCCATGGCGGCGAGATCGAGACCTCGATGATGCTGGCGCTCAGGCCCGAGCAGGTCGATATGGCCAAGGCGCAGAACTTTCATTCGACTTCGCAGGACCGCGCCGAGCGCTTTGCCATCCTGGGCGACGGCCGCAGCGCCAAGCTGGGCTGGCAGATGCAGGACTACAACCCGCATGGCGCGGCGGGCAACGCGGCGGCGGCCACGGCCGAAAAAGGCGCTGCGCTGCTCGGCGCCATGGGCCGCAGCCTGGCCCAGCTGCTGCGGGAGATCGACCAGCTGCCGGCCGACACCCTGCGTGAAGACACCGCGTTGTAAGCCGAAATCGCTGCCTTGCGCAGGTGCCAGGGGCCAGTCGGCACAAGCCAGAAAGCCGACAACCGATTGTTACGGCGAATGGCGGCTGCCGGGCTTGCAGTGACGGCCGGCGGCGCTACCATCCGGCTTTTATCCCCTTCAAGGAGCGCATCATGGGATTAATGGATCTGCTGCAGCAAGCACTGAACGGCAACAGCAACGCCAATGCCGAAACGCATTTCGACCAGGTCGCCAAACAAGCCCCGCCGGGCCAGATGGCCGACGGACTGGCCGCGACCATGCGGTCAAAAGACACGCCGCCTTTCGCCGACATGGTGTCCAAGATGTTCGGCCAGTCGTCGCCGACCCAGCAGGCCGGCCTGCTGAACCAGATACTGGCGGCTCTCGGGCCGGCCGCCGCCACGGCGCTGGCCGGCGGGGCGCTGGGGAAAATCTTGTCGCCGGGCCAGTCGCAGGTCACGCCCGAGCAGGCCGCCAAGCTGTCGCCGGCGGAGGTCAGCACGATTGCCGGCGAGGCCGAGAAAACCCAGCCGGGCGTGGTCGATCAGGTCAGCCAGTTCTATGCCCAGCATTCGGGCCTGATCAAGGTGCTCGGCGGCGCGGCGCTGGCGGTGGCGCTGGCCAAAATGAAAAACAACCTGGACAACAAGCGCTGAGCTGGCGGGCCTGAACGCCGGCTGGCTTCAAAACAAAAGCCATCGGCCCAAAGACAAAACCCCCAAGCCAGGGGTAAGCAGCTTGGGGGTTTGTACCGCAGGCCTGGCGGGTAAGCCGGCTGCGGTGTGGAACAAGTATCGGACAGTTGCCGCCGAATAATTTGCTTGACTTGCCGCTGATTTTTGTAAATTCAGCTGATTTATCTGTGAAGTCCAAAAATTCAGATAAATTGCCTGAATGGACACATTGGACAGAAAAATTCTTCAGGTACTGCAGGCCGACTCGCGCACCAGCCTGCAGGACATCGGCCAGGCGGTGGGCCTGAGCCCGTCGCCGTGCTGGGGCCGCATCAAGAAGATGGAAGAGGCCGGCGTCATCGAGGGCTACACCGTACGGCTCAATGCGCAGGCGCTGGGCCTGGGCGACACGGTGCTGGTGCAGGTCACGCTCGACAGCCATTCAGACAACACGCTGGAGAAATTCGGCGAAACCCTGGCGGCGATTCCCGAGGTGATCGAGGCCTGGCTGGTGTCCGGCGAATACGACTACCTGCTGCGCATCGCCGTCAAGGACACCAAAGACTACGAGCGGCTGCTGCGCGAGCGGCTCTACAAGATCAAGGGCATACGCCACAGCAAATCAAGCTTTGTGCTGCGCACGCTGAAAAAGGCTGACCTGCCTTTGTTGCCGGGCTGACCGCGCCCGCAGGGCAGCTTGTCAGGGCGACTGCCTGACAGGCTGCCACGGAACTGGCGGACAAGCGCAGGCCCCGGGGCGTACCAGAATTCAACCATCCGCCGCGCTCTATCGTGCTGGACGCTGCTAATGCCGTGATCAGCTGACTTGTCATTGAGGATTTTTTCATGCCTTTGCCCGATCTTTACTTCCACCGTTGGCAAACCGCCGCCGCCTGCCTGGCCGTTGTGGGCACGCTGGCTGGCTGCGGCGACACCGCCACGCTGGCGCCGACCGCCGGCATGGGCGCCAGCCCGACGCTGCCGCAACCCAAGAGCAGCCTGATCCCGACGGTCAACATTGCGCCCGCCACCGGCTGGCCCGCAGGCTTGATGCCGACCCCCATGGCCGGGCTGGGCGTGACCGCGCTGGCCACCGGGCTGGACCATCCGCGATGGGTGCATGTGCTGCCCAATGGCGACGTGCTGGTTGCCGAAAGCAATGCGCCGCCCAAACCCGAGGACGGCAAAGGCATCAAGGGCTGGGTCATGAAAATGGTGATGGCCAAGGCGGGCGCCGGCGTGCCGTCGGCCAACCGCATCACGCTGCTGCGCGACCTGGACGGCGACGGCCAGGCGGAAACCCGCAGCGTGTTCATGCAGAACCTGAATTCGCCCTACGGCATGGCCCTGGTCGGCAGTGACCTGTACATCGCCAATGCCAACGCGGTGGTGCGCGTGCCCTACCAAGCGGGCCAGACCAGCATCAGCGCCGCGCCGGTCAAGGTCGTCGATCTGCCGGGCGGGCCGATCAACCACCACTGGACCAAGAACGTCATCGCCAGCCCGGACGGCAGCAAGCTGTATGTCAGCGTCGGCTCGAACAGCAATGTGGCCGAAAACGGCATCGAGGCCGAAGCCGGCCGCGCCGCCATCTGGGAGGTGGATGTCAAGACCGGCGGCCACCGGGTGTTCGCCTCGGGCCTGCGCAACCCCAACGGCATGGGCTGGGCGCCCGAGACCGGCGCGCTCTGGACGGTGGTGAACGAGCGCGACGAAATCGGCAGCGACCTGGTGCCCGACTACCTGACCTCGGTGAAGGACGGCGGCTTCTACGGCTGGCCCTGGAGCTACTACGGCCAGAACGTCGATGTGCGCGTCAAGCCGCCCCGGCCCGACCTGGTGGCCAAGGCCATCGTGCCCGACTATGCGCTGGGCTCGCATGTGGCGCCGCTGGGCATGGCGTTTTCCGAAGGCAATGCGCTGGGGCCGGCGCTGGCCAGCGGCGCCTTCGTTGGCGAGCACGGCTCCTGGAACCGCAAGCCGCTCAGCGGCTACAAGGTGGTCTTCGTGCCGTTTGCCAAGGGCCAGCCGGCCGGCCTGCCGGTCGATGTGCTGACCGGCTTTGTCAGCCCCGACGGCAAGGCCTACGGCCGGCCGGTCGGCGTGGCGATGGACAGGCGCGGCGCGCTCTTGGTGGCCGACGACGTGGGCAATGCGGTCTGGCGCGTGGCCGGCGCGGCGGCGCCGAAATAAGCGGCAATTCGTTCAGGCGCGCGTGTTGAAAAGAAGCGGTTCAGTTGTCCGAAAGCGGCTGGCGGCCTTGCAGCTGACTGGCTTCAAAGCCCGACAAAGACCGCCTCGCCTGTCGCCAGCCCGTCAATCCACGGCAGCAGCAGTTCGGCCACCGTGTCGCGCTGCACATGCCCGGGCTTGGTCTCGGGGTGCGGGTAGTACCACAGGCCCGAATACTGCCGGTCCCTGGCCTTGAACTCAACCGGCGAGATCACGAAACGCTCTTCAATGCCTTCGGCCCAGCGAATAGTGCCGTCGAACAGCGGGCGCTGCGGCACCGGCTTGAAGGGCGCGAGGTCCACGTTCACCGTGCCAAGAAAGTAGGGCGACAGGTCGATGCCTTTTTCAAGGAAGAAGGGCTGCTGCAGCCGGAGGGTGCCAGCCGGATAGCGGCGGTCGTTGCCCTTGCCGCTGGCAACGCCGTAGCCGGGGATGATTATTCCTGGGTGCCAGTTCATGGTGTGGGATTTGGGTGAGGGTGGATGGACAGTAAGGGCTTGAGCTTGCCTTGGCGCTTTATTCATTTCACTTCTGCATTAATCCAATAGCTTGCTGCTTCGCGCCTGATTTTCAATTGATTTGTAAACCTAATGTGAAAAAGGCCCCTGGCGCAATAAGGGCGTGCGCAAGCAGCTATCAATTAAATAGCATTCAGGCGGCCGGCTACAGCGGCTGCTCGGCCTCGGGAGGCAGCGCCAGGTCGGCGGTGCCGGGGCATACCCGGCGCGGGTATTCGCGCGACGCGTCCAGGCAGCCGCCCAGCGCGGTCATGTCCTGCGGGTCGCGCAGGCGCTGCATCTGCCGCAGGATTCGCGCGGTTCCGGCCGGGTCGCTGGCCAGCGCCGCCAGGCGTGCCGTCACCAGCGCCTCGTTGATCCGCACCTCGCCTGCCGCGTCCACATAGGCGGCATGGCGCCACTGGAACATTTCCAGGCATTTGCTGTCCAGCGTGTAGGGCGGGTCTTCTGTCCAGAAGTTGGTGAACAGCCCGCCGCCCAGGTACAGCACCCAGGAGCCTTCGTAGCCGGTGGCATTGCGCGAATAGGCGTCGGGGTTGCGAAACCAGACGCGGTCGCCGGGCACGTAGTAGCCGGGCGGCAGCGGCGCTTGCATCGAGCCGTGCTCCTGCATGAAAACCGAGCGGAACTCTTCGGACCTGATGGCGCGTTGCTCCCACTGCCGCTGCAGGGCGGCCAGCAGCGGCGGGTTGCTCAGCGCCAGCTCCTGGGCAATCGCCAGCAACAGCACGTATTCAGTGGCGCGGTAGCAGGAAAACGCATAGCGCCTGCCCGATTTTTCTGGCTGGGTAGCTTTTTGCAGGGCATCGATCAGCTGCTGGCCGGGGCGCACGGTAAAGCCGCGCTCGTCATCGTAGACCCAGCAGTCCTCGGGCCGGTCCGCCTCGGCGGTGTATAACGCCAGCGCCGTCTTGCGCGCCGCCAGCACGGTGTTGCGGCGCA
>JAQGNK010000543.1 GCA_028291905.1 Polaromonas sp. | reverse complement strand
CGTCCCACTGGGCAAAGGCTTTCTTGCTGCGAAAGTGGGCCAGCACTTCATCGCGGTCCATCCACTGGTGGCGGCGCTTGCGGCTGATGGCGCCGGGCGAGATCGATCCCACCAGCCGGGCCCGCTTGGCCACGCCCAGCGCCTTGGCGCGCCAGCCGCCCAGGATCGGCGAATCGAGCATCAGCACGCCCGCTACCTTCTGGCCGCCCAGCACCGGATTCGACGCGGCGCACATCAGGCTCAGGAACCCGCCCAGCGAATGGCCTGCCAGAAAGGCGGGCTGGCCGGTTTTTTCAACCTCCCGGCTGGTGAAGTCCGCCAGTTGCCGCACCAGGTTGGGCCAGTTGCTGGTGACCGGGTAACGCGGGTCGTGGCCGAATTTTTCAATCGACCTGACCGCAAAGCCACGCGCCTTCAGGCTTTGGAACAGCACGCTGTAGGTGCTGGCCGGAAAGCTGTTGCCGTGGGAAAAGATAAGAAGGGGTTTGGCGGAATTGGACACGAAAATAAAGGGCACCGCCGCGGCGCTGGCCGCGACGGGTGCCCAGGTTGAAGTCGATGGAGGAAAGGAAAAGTCCAGCCGGCTGCTAGATCAGCTTTTCCGTCGGGTTGGTGATTTTCTTGAGCGCCAGATGACGATCAGCGGGCATCTTCAGCGGCGTGTTGGTGTGCGCATCGTCCCAGACCGGGTCTTCGATGCTGTCGAACACCTCGCGCAGCTTTTGGCCCCAGCTGTTGTGCATCATCTGGTAGTAGGGGTTGTCCTTGTCGATGCAGACCACCTTGTCGCTCTGCAAGCTGTTCACCTCATACACCGCCAGGTCCAGCGGCAGGCCGACCGACAGGTTCGATTTCATGGTCGAGTCCATCGACACCAGCGCGCATTTGGCGGCCTCGTCCAGCGGCGTGTCGGGGGTGATGACCCGGTCGAGCACCGGCTTGCCGTACTTGGACTCGCCGATCTGGAAAAACGGCGTCTCGTCGGTGGCCTCGATGAAGTTGCCGGCTGAATAGACCTGGAACAGCCGCATGCCCTCGCCCTTGACCTGGCCGCCGAAGACCAGCGACACATTGAAATCGACATCGGCATTGTTCAGCGCCTGGGCATCGCGCTCATGCACCCGGCGAATCGCCGCGCCGAGCACGCGGGCGGCGTCGAACATGCTTTTGGCGTTCCAGATGGTGATCGGCTCGCCGCCGCCCGCGTCCTTGATCTGCTCGATCTGCAAAATCTCGCGCACCGACTGCGAAATCGACAAATTGCCGGCGGTCAGCAGCACCATGAAGCGGTCGCCCGGCTTTTCGTAGACGATCATCTTGCGAAAGGTGCTGATGTGGTCCAGGCCGGCATTGGTGCGGGAGTCGGACAAGAAGACAAGTCCGGCATTGAGCTTGATGGCAACGCAATAGGTCATAAGGTGGTGGGGAGTAGAGGAAAACATGGGGCGGCGCAGGCGGCGCTTAGGCTGCACTGGCCAGTTTTTTGAGCCGGTAAAGTGCATCCAGGGCTTCGCGCGGCGTGAGTGCATCGGGGTCAATGGTAGCCAATGCCGTGTCAACCGCACTTTTCTCTGCCGAAACCGCTGCGGGCGGCGCGGCGAACAGGTCCACCTGGGCGCTGGACTGGCTCTGCTGCGCCTCCAGCGCGGCCAGCGCATGCCGCGCATGGTTGACGACCGAGGCAGGCACGCCAGCGAGCCTGGCGACAGCAATGCCGTAGCTTTTGCTGGCCGGGCCGGGCTCGATATGGTGCATGAACACAATGTCGCTGCCCGACTCGACGGCGCTGACATGCACGTTGCTGGCTGCATGGTGCTGCGCCGGAAATTCGGTCAGCTCGAAGTAATGGGTGGCGAACAGGGTGAAGGCCTGCGCCTTGTTGTGCAGGCAGGCGGCTATGCCGCCGGCCAGCGCCAGGCCGTCGAAGGTCGAGGTGCCCCGGCCGATCTCGTCCATCAGCACCAGGGAGTTCGGCGTGGCAGCATGCAGGATTTGCGCGGCCTCCAGCATTTCGAGCATGAAGGTCGATTGGGCATTGGCCACGTCGTCGGCCGCGCCAATCCGGGTGTGGATGGCGTCGATGGGCCCGAGCCTGCAGTGGCTGGCCGGCACATAGGCGCCGATGCTGGCGAGCAGCACGATCAGCGCGACCTGTCGCATGTAGGTCGATTTGCCGCCCATGTTGGGGCCGGTGATGATCTGCATCCGGCTCTTGCCGCTGAGCCTGCAGTCGTTGGCGATGAAGGCGCCGCCGCCCGTCTCAAGCAGCCGCGCCTGCACCACCGGATGGCGGCCCTGGCCGATGTCGATGCAGGGCTCGCGCACGAACACGGGCGCGCACCAGTCCAGCGTGAGCGAGCGCTCGGCCAGCGCGCACAGCGCATCGAGCGAGGCAATGGCCCGCGCCAGCCGGCTCAGCGCGGGCACGAAGTCCTGCAGCTGGTCGAGCAACTGCTCGTAGAGCCATTTTTCCCGCGCCAGCGCCCGTTCTTGCGCCGACAGCGCCTTGTCCTCGAAGGTTTTCAGTTCGGGCGTGATGTAGCGCTCGGCGTTCTTCAGGGTCTGGCGGCGGCGGTAGTCGGCCGGCACCTTGTCCAGCTGGCCCTGAGTGACCTCGATGTAAAAGCCGTGCACCTTGTTGAACTGCACGCGCAGGTTGGCAATGCCGGTGCGGGCTTTCTCGCGGGTCTCAAGCTCGAGCAGGAAGCTGTCGCAGTTGGTCTGGATGGCGCGCAGCTCGTCGAGCTCGGCGTCGAAGCCCGGGGCGATCACGCCGCCATCGCGCACCAGCGCGGCCGGCTCGGGCTGGATCGCGCGCAGCAGCAGCGCGCCGCAGTCCGGGGGCGGGCCC
>JAQGNK010000535.1 GCA_028291905.1 Polaromonas sp. | reverse complement strand
CTTCTCGTCCCTTGGCTGGCCTGAGAAAACGAAAGAGCTGGACCTGTTTTTGCCTTCGAGCGTGCTGGTCACCGGCTACGACATTATTTTCTTCTGGGTCGCCCGGATGATCATGATGACCACGCATTTCACCGGCCAGGTGCCGTTCAGGCATGTGTACATACACGGACTGGTCAAGGATGCGCAGGGCAAGAAGATGAGCAAGTCCGAAGGCAATGTGCTCGACCCGGTGGACCTGATCGACGGCATCGAGCTGGCCCCGCTGCTGGACAAGCGCTCGCAAGGCCTGCGCAAGCCCGAAACCGCGCCGCAGGTGCGCAAGAACACCGAAAAGGAGTTTCCCGCCGGCATTCCGGCCTACGGCGCTGATGCGCTGCGCTTCACCTTTGCCTCGCTGGCCAGCCTGGGCCGCAGCATCAACTTCGACAGCAAGCGCTGCGAAGGCTACCGCAACTTCTGCAACAAGCTCTGGAACGCCACCCGCTTCACCCTGATGAACTGCGAGGGCCAGGACTGCGGCCTGAACGAGCACACGAAAGCGCAATGCGCGCCCGGCGGCGAGTTTGAAAATTATCTGAGCTTCTCGCAGGCCGACCGCTGGATTGCATCGACCATGCAGCGCGTCGAGCTTGACGTCGCCAAGGGCTTTGCCGAGTACCGCCTGGACAACGTGGCTGGCAGCATCTACCAGTTCATCTGGGACGAGTTTTGCGACTGGTATCTGGAAATCGCCAAGGTGCAGATCCAGCAAGGCAGCGATGCGCAAAAGCGCGCCACCCGCCGCACGCTGATCCGCACGCTGGAGGGCATCTTGCGGCTGGCGCACCCCTTGATCCCCTTCATCACCGAGGAACTCTGGCAAAAGGTCGCGCCCGTCGCGGGCAAGGCCGGTCCGTCCATCGGCATGGCGCCCTACCCGCAAAGCCAGCCCGAGAAGATCGACCCGCAGGCCGAAGCGCATGTGGAAAAGCTCAAGCGCCTGGTCGATGCCTGCCGCAACCTGCGCGGCGAGATGAAGGTGTCGCCGGCGACCAAGCTGCCGCTGCTGGTGGTGGGCGATGGCGACTTCATCATGGCTGTTGCGCCGGTGCTCAGGTCGCTGGCCAAGCTCAGCGAGGTCAAATTATTCGCAACCGAAGCTGAATGGGTCGCTGCCGCAGAAGCCGCGCCCGTGGCCGTGGTGGGCGACGCCCGCGTCTGTTTGTTCATGGCGGTCGATGTGGCGGCCGAAAAAGCCCGCCTGGCCAAGGAGGCCACGCGCGTCGAAGGCGAGCTGGCCAAGGTGCAGGCCAAGCTGGCCAACGAAACCTTTGTCGCCAAGGTGCCGCCGGCGGTGCTGGAGCAGGAGCGCCGCCGGTTGGTCGAATTCACCGCAACGGTGCAAAAGCTGCGCGAACAGCTGGCGCGCCTGAAATAATCAGGTCGGGGCTGTTGGCGCAGGCCTGTTCGGGCCTTAGTCTGACGCTCCGGTTCGGCCAGCACGTCAACAATTCACTCTTCTCCACGAAAAACGCCCATGAAAAAACTCACTCTGAACAAAGCAGTTTTCCCCGTCGCCGGGCTTGGCACCCGCTTCTTGCCCGCTACCAAGGCCAGCCCCAAGGAAATGCTGCCCGTCGTGGACAAGCCGCTGATCCAGTACGCGGTGGAAGAAGCCTATTCAGCCGGCATACGGCACATGATCTTCGTCACCGGGCGCAGCAAGCGGGCTATTGAAGACCACTTCGACACCTCTTATGAACTGGAAAGCGAGCTGGAAAAAGCTGAAAAGTTCGCACTGCTCAAGCTGGTTCGCTCGGTTCAGCCCGACGACATGAACTGCGCCTTTGTGCGCCAGCCGCGCTCGCTGGGCCTGGGCCATGCGGTGCTGTGCGCCGAGCATCTGGTGGGTAACGAGCCTTTCGCGGTTCTGCTGGCGGACGACCTGATGGTCGGCTTGTCGGGCGGCCCCTCGGTGCTGGCGCAAATGGCGGCGCAGTTCGAGCAAACCGGGCAATCGATTATTTCAGTGCAGGAAGTCCCGGCCGAACAGACGCGCCGCTATGGCATCGTGGCAGTGGATGCAGCCAGCGCCAGCAACCCCGGCCTGATGAAAATCCAGAAAATTGTCGAAAAGCCAGCGCCCGAAGTCGCGCCCTCGCGCATGGGCGTGGCCGGCCGCTATATCCTGACGCCGGCGATTTTTGAACACATCCGCAAGCAGGCGTCGGGTGTCGGCGGCGAGATTCAGCTCACCGACGGCATCTCAAGCCTGCTGGACGCCGAAAGCGTCTACGCCTTCCAGTACCAGGGCAAGCGCTACGACTGCGGCAGCAAGGAGGGTTTTCTGGAGGCCACCGTCGAACTGGCCATGCAGCACCCGGAAGTTGGCGAGTATTTCCGCAGCTACCTCAAGGGTCTGAAACTGGACTGAAGACTGCCGGGAATCAAAGGCGGCAGGTCAGCGCCGTTTGAGCACATGAATGAAATCAGTGCCCACGGTTTGCTGATCCACCAGGTCATTGCCCGTCTGCCTGGCAAAGGCCTGGAAATCGCGGGTCGAACCCGCGTCGGTTGACACCACGCGCAGCAGTTGGCCGCTGATCATCTCAGCCAGCGCTTTCTTGGCCTTCAGGATGGGCAACGGGCAGTTCAGCCCGCGCGTGTCGAGTTCTTTATCGATGTTCATGGTGTTCCTTGGGTGTGGCTGGCATTTTAGGCAACCAGCTCCTGGTGCCTGGCGTCCTGCAACCCTGTGTGCTTTACTTCAGGCTGGCTGCTCGCCCCAGGCCATGAATTGCGGCTCATGGCCGCGTGAACGCAGCCAGTCCGCCAGCGCATAGCCAGTACCTGCAGGCCAGCACTTGAGCTTGTCAAACTCAAAAAGCTTGTATTCAGCCAGTTCGGGCGACAGCTTGACCTCGCCGGTACAAACTGCGTGGTAGGCAATGAGCACCTGGTTCATGCGCTGGAAATCATAGACGCCGATCAGGTCGAGCGATACCGCTTCAAGGTTGGTCTCTTCCCTGATTTCGCGCGCAATGCCGTCCTGCGGCTTTTCGCCGGCCTCCATGAAGCCGGTGATGAGCGCGAACATCCGGTTTTCCCAGGCCGCGTTGCGCGCCAGCAGAATTCGGCCCTGGTATTCAACAACCGCCGCCAGCACCGGCGTCGGGTTGTTCCAATGAGTGAAGTCGCAGGCTGGGCAGCGCAGACGCGAAGTCTCGCCGCTGTCCTCCATCTCGGAGCGCATCGCCAGCGGCGTCGCGCACTGCGGGCAAAACCTGAATTCGTGGCTCATCACCGGCACCTGACAACTGCTAGATTACTATGCTTTTCATAGCTGCCTGCGCAGGTATTACTTGCGCTTGCGGCATATTTCATCATGAAATGGCTATTGTGGGAAGCGTCAGGCCGGAAACACGCCGGTGGACAGGTAGCGGTCGCCCCGGTCGCAGACGATGAACACGATCACTGCATCTTTCACCGTTTTGGCGATTTCCTGCGCCACCCAGCAGGCGCCGGCAGCCGAGATGCCGGCAAAAATCCCTTCCTCGCGTGCCAGCCGGCGGCACATGTCCTCGGCGTCCAACTGGCTGACCAGCACCAGTTCATCAACTGTGCTGGGATCATAGATTTTCGGCAAGTATTCCTGCGGCCATTTGCGGATGCCCGGAATGCGCGAGCCTTCGCTGGGCTGGGCGCCGATGATCTGGATGGCCGGGTTTTTCTCTTTCAGGAAGCGCGACACGCCGGTGATGGTGCCGGTGGTGCCCATGGCGCTGACAAAATGGGTGATCTTGCCCGCGGTGTCGGCCCAGATTTCAGGCCCAGTGGTTTCATAGTGAACGCGTGGATTGTCGGGATTGGCGAACTGATCGAGCACCCTGCCCTTGCCTTCTTGAGCCATCCGCTCGGCCAGGTCACGGGAGTACTCAATGCCAGCGCTCTTCGGCGTCAGGATCAACTCGGCGCCAAAGGCCTTCATGGTCTGGGCGCGCTCGATGCTCAGGTCCTCCGGCATGATCAAAATCATGCGATAGCCTTTGATGGCGGCGGCCATGGCCAGCGCGATGCCGGTGTTGCCCGAGGTGGCCTCGATCAGCGTGTCTCCCGGCTTGATCTCGCCGCGCGCCTCGGCCCCCCGGATCATCGCCAGCGCCGGCCGGTCCTTGACCGAGCCGGCCGGGTTGTTGCCTTCGAGCTTGCCGAGGAGGATGTTGTTGCGGGCGATGTTGTCAGCAGCGGCGATGCGCTGCAGGGCGACCAGCGGTGTTTTTCCGATGGCGTCTTCAATGGTTGGGAATTTCATGGTTCGCAACTGTGCCAGAATTTTGTTCCAGAATTTTGTTTCTTGGATCTATTACCAATTTAGAGAATTGGTAGACGCAGGGGAGTGAACTTACCCTCAGCTAAACGCCTTCGGCGCATTAGCTGGGGTATCCTTGCCTTACGGCACTGGCTTTCTGTTTCACAGCATCGTGCGCGGGGTTCCTTGGCGCTAGACCAGGATCCGCGTCTTGTAGACGCTCCACAGACACTTCGGGCCGCACCGACCCTGACTTTGTCTTTCGCTTTACAGCAATACACTTTTTGGCTTTTGGTTGTTTCTCAAGCTCGCCCGAGCGCAACATCACCACCCCGCGGCCGGCGATATTTGTCGCGGCATTAATGTCGGCGTTTTTTCGGTAACCACAGTGTTGACAGAAAAACTCGGCACCATGCCGATTTTCTGGATGAGTGTGCCCGCAGAGAGAACACTGTTGACTTGTATAGTGGGGACGAACAAAAGCCACCAGAACATTGCGCCGCGCCGCCTTGTACTGTGTCATCGTCCTAATGCGTCCCCAAGCCGAAGATAAAATTGAACGGTTTAGGCTTGCCTTTGCTGCCTTGCCGTTACGAAGCCACCGACCAGAACTATCTTGTTTGGCTTTTGGCTTTCGAGTCATATTCTGGACTTTGAGATCCTCAAATGTGATCAGCTTGGCACCCGATTCGCTTAGCGCGAGACTCGTCTTGTGCGCGAAATCGCACAAGACCTCAACCTTGTAGGTATGTTTTCGTGCGATACGTGCAGCTGCTTTACGATGATTAGCAGAACCTTTCTGTGTGCGTGCCAAGCGCTTTTGCTGGCGTTTTGCACCGGACGCCTTACGTGCCATCCGCTTGAGCGTAACCGCCTCAGGTAAGAAAAAATTGCCACGATTCGTAGCCACGCAATTGGTACCAATATTGCGATCAATACCAAGCGTTAGCGCCGCTACTTCTATTTCTTCCAGTAAATTGAGCTCATAAGCGAGTTCATGCGGCTCACGTAAAACTTTATTGTTCTCACAGCCGTAACCATCTAAAGGTACTTGTTGCTCATAGCTGAAACTGACAAACCAACGACCGGCTGACTCACGCACAGTAATCATTTTTGGACAGCCAAAGGGACGATGTGCCAGAAAGTTCAATCTGCCCACTGGGAACTTCGCCGTGCCTATGATGAGATGCCCCTTTTCAGTAAATTCGAAAAGGTCGCTGCACAGCATGACTGAATTAAAGTTATGCCGGCTCCGCTTTCTCGGTGCTTTGGCCAAACCTTTAAGTTGACGCTGTTTCGCATTAAACCAACGGTAGGTGCCTTCACGAAGCACTTGGCTGGGCACTTGGCTAAGCCAAGGCGTTAAATTTGGGTCTTTGAACTGGGCATAAATTCGATCAAGTGGCGTGCGAATCACGGCTTCTGCATCTTTTTGCAGCATCATTCAGCGCTGCGCAGCAAAGAGCCGGTCTTCTTCAACCTTAGCACTGAAAATGTGACGCTGACAGCCGATCCATCTGCGTAACGTCGCAGCTTGCTGAGGATTAGGGAGTGCCAAAAAGCGCACGCCGGATTGAAAGCTGGACATACAAACAGTGTATTTGATTAGCTTAAAGTCGTCGATGCTAAGACTCTATTGGCAAGGTATAATTTAGATATTGCCCAGGTGATGAAATTGGTAGACTTGGCGGACTCAAAATCCGCTGCCGAAAGGCGTGCCGGTTCGATTCCGGCCCTGGGCACCACGCATTTCAAAAGCCGTTTCTGTTCACGCAGAGACGGCTTTTTTGTTTGTATTTCATAAATGGATAAAAACCTCCAGTTTTAAGCTATTTCATTCATCTCGAACCAGTGGCAGGGCCGCTGAAGCCCTAGCAAACACGCTA
>JAQGNK010000527.1 GCA_028291905.1 Polaromonas sp. | reverse complement strand
ATCGCCAGAAACAGCAGCAGGGCGGGGACGCCCAATGCGATCCAGACAGCGAAAAAGCGCCAGTAGGCTTTCGGCAGCGCGGTGTTTTGCCGCAGCGCCTTGGCTGCCAGGTCGCGCAGCCGCATCTGCAGCCAGACCACCGGCAGCCAGCAGCCAATCGCCACCGCATACAAGACCAGCGACCAGCACACCCATGGCGTTGACAGCGGAATCTGCGCCAGGTGCAGCATCCACAGGCCGCTTAGCGGCTGCAGCACCGCCGTGGTCGCGGTGAACAGCCAGTCGGCCCGCACCACCCAGCGGGTGACGCCGGCAACAAGGTGCAGGTCGCGGCTCAGCGTGGCCACCAGCAGGTAAAAGGCCGAGCCGATGCCGGTGCCGAACAGCACGGTTGAAAACAGCACATGCAGCCATTTGAAGAGCAGGTATTCCATCAGCGCGCCGCCTTTCGGTGCGGCCCGGGAGGCTCCAGCGCCAGCAGCAGGCCGATGGCCGCCAGCATCGGCAGGTTCTTGGAAATCGGCCCGTAGGGATGCAGCCACCATTCGGGCAGGCGCACGGTGATCATCAGCGTGTAGCCGGCAATCACCAGCAGCTGCATTGCCAGCACCAGCCGGCGCAGCCCGCCGCGCGCCACCAGCGTCAGCACGCCCAGCGCCAGGTCGAGCAGCGCCGCCGTGTACAGCGCCAGCGTGGCGAACCCGCCATGAAGGCCGAACTGGTTGAGCAGCTGCAGGCTGCCGGCCACCGGGTACAGCCCGAGCGAGACGATGCCGGTCCAGATCCAGACCAGGGCAATCGACAGGTTGAAAAGCGGCAGCATCCAGCCGAGCACGGCCTCGCGGCGCAGGCCGGGCGCCAGCTCGGGCGCGATGAAGGCCTCGACCGGCCGGGGCGGCTGGCCGAGCAGCTGGGTGAAGGGCGCCGCATCGGCCACGTTGCCCCGCAGCAGCATGCTGACCGCATCGCGATCGATGAACCTGCCGGGCAGCCGGCCCGCCACAGACGCCAGCGCCAGGCAGAGCCGGCCCGGCAGCTCCAGCACCCAGGCGCGCCGCTGAAGGCCCAGCGACTGCCGCAAGTCGGCCAGGTACTGGCGCAAGGCCAGCGGCCGGGGGCCGACGAATGCCAGGGTTTGCGAGCCCGCCGAAGGCCGCGACCGGCACAGCGCCAGCAGGCCGCGCAGCACATCGTCGATGTGCACCGGCTGTACGACAGGCCCCTGCGGCAGCGCCAGCACCGGCAGCACCGCCAGCTGGTTGAACAGCGTGGCGCTGGCGCCCTGCGGCGAATAGATCAGCGATGGCTGCACGATGACCGAGGCCACGGCCAAAGCGCGCAGGGCATCATCGGCGGCGCGCTTGCTCAGGTGGTAGGCGGTGGCTGCTTGGTGGTCGCTGCCCAGCGCCGACAGCTGGATCACCAGCGGCACGCCGGCGACCTGGCAGGCCTTGAACAGACCAGCGGGCGCCCGGTGGTGCAGCGCCTCGAAGGTCTGGCCGGCGGTTTCACGAAAGATGCCCACCGTGTTGACTACCACATCCACCCCCTGGAGCTGCGGCACCCACCAGGCGGGCTCGGGCACCTCGGCAAAGTCGACCCGCAGAAAAGCCCATAGCTCCTGGCGCCGGTCACGTGAGCGGCTGGCACCGATCACATGGTGCCCTTGAGCCGTCAAGGCCCGCGCCAGGCGGCTGCCAACAAAGCCCGAAGCACCCGTGACAAGAATTTTCATCTGGAGACGATACACCGGCAGTCCGGGCTGCTTGCAAGACAGCGCCTTATCTTCTCGATAGGCCGGCGCCTACAGGCTGAATGCGGGCGGCGCGGCAAAGTGCTTGTCTTTGCACCCGGTTTTTAAAGGAGATGCGCATGAAGAATTTAAAACTGGTCCTTACCCAGGGGGCGCTGGCCGGTGGCCTGGCCAGCCTGTTGTCCACCGCTGCGCTGGCCATCGCCGGGCGCCGTCAGTCGGGCAGCGCGGCAGCGCCGATCAATGCCGTGAGCCACTGGTACTGGGGCGACGAGGCGCTGCACCGCCAGGGCACCGACCTCACGCACACCGGCGCCGGCTACCTGACGCACCACGGCGCGGCAACCTTCTGGGCCACGGTGTATGCGGCGCTCGCCAGTGGCCGGCCCGCCTTGCGAACCACGCCGGGCGTATTGATGGGCGCGGCGGCAACCAGTGCCGTCGCCTGTTTTGTCGACTTCAGGCTCACGCCGCACCGCTTCACGCCCGGCTATGAGCACCGCCTCTCGAACACCGCGCTGGCGGCGGTGTATGCGGCCTTTGCCGTCGGGCTGGCGGCCGGGGCCATGGCGCTGCGCGACCGCTACCCTGCAGGCGAAACGCCACAAACGCTGGCGCTGGAGCATGACCATCAAAAAGACCAGGACGATGCACAGGCGCAGGCTCGCTATACCGAGCCGCGCATCACTCGCAGGGTAAGAGCCGGCAATGTTTGACATGGCCTTGCCGTGGTGGGAGCTGATGGTTCGGGCGTCACTGGTTTACCTGGCGCTGCTGGTCATGGTTCGCATTTCAGGCAAACGCACGGTAGGCCAGTTCACGCCCTTTGACCTGCTGGTGGTGATACTGCTGGGCGAAAGCGTGTCGGCGTCGCTGTCGGGCGGAGACAACTCGCTGCCCGCCGGCCTGGTAGCAGCGGGCACCCTGATCCTGCTGAACCTGGTGGTTGCCTTTGCGACGGCCCGCAGCAACAGGCTGCAGACGGCCATCGAAGGCCAGCCGATCCTGATCGGCCGCCATGGGCAGGTGTTCAAGGACAAGCTGCTGGCCAACCATATCTCGATACTGGACTTCAACCAGGCGCTGCGCGAGGTGGACTGCGAGATACAGGACATGCGCTGCGCCTTTCTGGAGGCTGACGGCAAGATCAGCATCCTCAAGGAAAGCGGCTGAGGGCGCCATGGCCGATGTGCTGCGCAACACCCTGATGTACGCGGCCCTGCCGCTGTGGAGCCTGGCCGGCCTGGTGGACTGGTGGTGCCATCGGCGCACCGGCATCGAGCAAACCAGCGGCGTGGGCGAGTCGGCTTTCCACCTGGCCATGTTCTCGCAGATGGCGCTGGCCAGCCTGGCAGCGCTGTTTCTGGAGATCAACGCGCTGGTGCTGGCGCTGATGGCGCTGCTTTTCCTGACCCATGAGGCGACCACCTGGTTCGAGCTGCGCTTTGTGCATCCGGTGCGCGACATCAGCCCGGCCGAGCAGATGGTGCACAGCTTCATGGAGATCATTCCGCTGGGTGCGCTGGCGATGCTGGCGGCCCTGCATGCCGACCAGCTTGCGGCGCTGCTGGGCCAAGGCGAGGCGGACTGGGGCTTGCGCCTGAAAGCCGATCCGCTGCCCGCGGGCTACCTGGCGGCGGCGCTGGCGGGGATCTTTTGCCTGAATGTACTGCCGCTCCTGGAGGAATTTTTGCGCTGCTGGCGCTGGCGGGTGCGTGCGGGGCGCTTGGCCCACTGAGCTTGCCGTTTTTGGATTTGCTACTGTTTAGATAGCTGCCTGCGTAGCATCTGCATGCGCTAAAGGCTTGTTTGGCATTATTTTTAGAGCCAACGCACTCTGACTGGAAAACGTTGCCCAGCGTTTGAGGGTTCGGATTGGATTCGGGCAGCCCCCCATCCCCGCCTTCCCCCAGCGGGAAGGAGAAATGCGGGAAGAGGCAGCGGAAAACTTGCGCGGTTTAGCATGAAAAGTGCCTCTAGCGCAGGCAGCGCTTGCGCAGACAGCTATTTATTTTGTAGCAAGCTGATGGCCGTGCAGCAGCTGTTGCAAGTCAGGGTGAAACTGCTCTAAACGCCTTCAGCCTTGATTTTCTTTCTGGCTCCGCTGGCGCAAAAAACACGGGAAAAGTGAAAAACTTGCCTGGCCAAGTGTAAAAAGTGCTTGCAGCGCAGGTATTGCTTGCGCAAGCAGCTATGAATTCAGTAGCAAACAGGTTGCCGGGCCGCTCTTGTTGTGAACCCATCAGTTGTTGATATTGGTGCGAAACCGCCGGCCGCCAATCACCAGATCGCGCCACTCCGCCGGAATTGTTTTCGCATCCTGCAGCAAGGCCGGCTCGAACGCTTCCGGGCTCGCGTGGGAATACAGGCTGCCAGCGCTGCGCCAGGCACTGCCGTCCGAAGTGAACAGGACGCCAAGCTGCGAACTCTTTGAATTGGAATCACCAAAAAGCACGATCTCATCCTGGCCATCCCCGTTCATGTCGCCGATCCAGAGCATGCATTTTCCCACTGCATTTAAGCAGTTCTTCAGCCGCCATTCCTGATTTGAAGTCTGCGCATACTCGGCAAAGGCATCAGGAAGCGTTTTGCCAGCGGGGTAAATGACAAATTTACCGGCCATGCCGGCTTCGGTCAGGACTTCAGGCGTGCTGCCGTGGCGGCTGGTCTGCGCCAGCGCATCGCCTGCCTGCTTGGCCCACGTCCGTCCGGCAGGCACATTGCCACCTCCCGCCAAGGTCTGCAGCGTTTGCCGGCCGAAGCGGCCGGACTGCCAGCGTAAATACGACCAGTCAGGCTCCACATCGCCGCCCGCAGCAGCCACCCGCTGCAGGTGCGCGGACACCGCCACCCGCTGGACACTGGCCAGCGGCGAGAGAAAAGCCAG
>JAQGNK010000514.1 GCA_028291905.1 Polaromonas sp. | reverse complement strand
GGGCAGGTCGGCCGGCAGCAGCGAGCCGCCGGCGTTGATGGCCGCCTGCACCTGCTGCTCGGCCACGTCCAGCGCCAGCCCCAGGCCGAACTGCAGCGTGACGATGGACACGCCGGCGGCGCTGGTCGAGCTCATGCGGCTCAAGCCCGCCATCTGGCCGAACTGGCGCTCCAGCGGCGCGGTGACGGTCTGGGCCATGACCTCGGGGCTGGCGCCGGGGTAGAGCGTCTGCACCTGAATGGTCGGGTAATCGACCTGCGGCAGCGCCGACAGTGGCAGGAACTTGAAGCCGACCAGGCCGGCCAGCACGATGGCGACCATGAGCAGCGCGGTGGCGACAGGGCGCTGGATGAACGGCCTCGACGGGCTGGCGGTCGATTCGGCCAGATGGGGTTGGGCCGCCACGCCGGCTATTGCAGGTGCTTGACGGCCGTGCGCATTCTCAAGGCCGCCGGCTGCGCCCGGGCTGTCGGGTGGCGCCAGGCGGCTCATGCGCCCTCGGCCTGGGAAGCGCGGCGGTGGCGCCGGGGTGCGGAAGCACCCTCAGCTGGCGCAACAGCGGCCGCCGGCGTGGCGGCCGCCGCAGCCGGCAATCCCGCCGCTGCCTCTGGCGTGCCCGCAACGCCAAGGCTGCGCCCGCTGCCTGCACCAGCTGGGCTGCCCGGCGCGCCTGCGCCGCCTGAACCGCCTGAAGCCCCAGGGCCGGCTGAAGCCTCCGGCGCGGCGGCGGTACCGGAACTGCCAGCGCCAGTGCCGCCCGGCGCGCCGGACGCGCCCTGGCGCGGACCCGCCGGCAAACCGTCGGGCCGCTGGCGCCTGCCGCCGCCCGCGCCATTCGCGCCCCTGGGCGCATCGCCCGGCAGCACCACCGGCGCGCCGTCCTTGAGCCGGTCGGCGCCTTCGGTGATGACCTGCTCGCCGGCCTTCAGGCCCGTCGCGATCTGCACCTTGTCCACCGTCGCCTGGCCGCGCGTGACCTTGCGCAGGCTGACGGTGCGCTCGGCCGCGTTGACCACATAGACGAAATCGCCGTCGTTGCCGTGGCGCAGGGCAGCCACCGGCACCGTCACCGCGTTCTCAATTGTGCGCAGCTGCAGCCGCACATTGACGAACTGGCTCGGAAACAGCGCCAGCTGGCTGTTGGCGAAGCGCGCCTTGGCCTTGACCGTGCCGGTGGTGGTGTCGGCCTGGTTGTCGAGCGAGGAAAACAGGCCCGTGTCCAGCACGCTGGCGCGGGTACGGTCGAGCGCGGTGACTTTCATGGACATGCCGGCGGTGCTGGCCTGCTGCACGCTGCCCGCCTGGTCCTGCGGCACCGCGAACACCACGTCAATCGGGCTGATCTGGGTAATGACGGCAATCCCGTTGGCGTCGCCGCTGCTCACCACATTGCCGACATCGACAGTGCGCAGGCCGACGCGGCCGGTAATCGGCGCCAGCACGCGGGCGTAGCCCAGGTTCAGCCGGGCAACGCCTTCGTTGGCCTTGTCGATGACCACCGTGCCTTCGAGCTGCTTGACCAGCGCGGCCTGGGTATCGACCTCCTGGCGGGCGATGGAGTCCTGCGCCAGCAGCGTCCTGAAGCGCTCCAGCGTGACGCGGGCGCTGGCCAGCTGGGCCTCGTCGCGCTGGCGCTGGCCGCTGGCCTGCATCAGCGCCAGCTCGAACTGGCGCGCATCGATGGTGGCCATCAGCTCGCCGGCCTTGACCATCTGGCCTTCCTTGAACAGCACTTTTTCCATCACCCCCGACACCTGCGGCCGCACCTTCACCGTGGCCTGCGGGGTGACGGTGCCCAGCGCGTCCAGGATGACCGGCAGGCTGCTGCTCTCGGCGGTGGCCACGCCGACCGTCGTGGCGATCGGGCCGCGCCTCGCGCCAGGACCGCCAGCGCCGGGCGGTCTGCCGGCGCCAGCAACGGCGGGCTTGTCCGGGTGGGTCAGGTGCCAGGCCAGCCAGCCGGTGCCGCCCAGCACCAGCAGGGCCAGCACGCCGCCGACCACCTGCGAGCGCCGGCTGATGGGTTGGCGAGTCACTGTCTGGGGGCTGGTTGCTGGCATTTGCGCGTTGGGGTCCATCACCTGTCCTGTCCTTGTTGCCCGCCGCGCCACAAGGGAATCACGGCATTTCTTGTTGGGAATATCCTGGCTTGCCGCGCCATCCGCAAGGCCTGCAGGGCGCGATGCTCGCAATGTACAACCGTCGTCGGCAGGCGTCCGCAAGCGAGCGCTCAAGCCGTGGTTGAGAGGGTTTTGATAATTATCCCTGTAAGAATCCAGGGGCAGGTATAGAGCATGAAAGAGCCAGGTAAATGTCCCGTAAAGACGATTTCCGGCCTTGGGCGCCTTCGGGCCGGCCTGTGCCGGGCAAGAGGTGATTGCTCTTTTTTTGATAGCTGACTGCGCGTGAACTGCTTGCGCTGGAGCCTGTTTTGATGCTTGAAGGCCAAAGGGAATTGCCTTCAGTCGATGGCCCGGCAGGCGCGCTCTGGCGCTGCAGCCCGCCAGAGCGCCAAGCCCCGCCGTTCGCTCTACTTGCCGCCGTAGCCCATGGTCTGCGGAAGCCACAGCACGATCTGCGGGAACAGCGTCATCGCCAGCAGCAGCAGCAGCAGCATCAGCAGGAAGGGCCAGCCTTCCTTCATCATCTCGCCAATCGGAATGCCGGTCAGCGCCTTGGTGACGAAAAGCAGCATGCCGAACGGCGGGTGGATCAGGCCGATCATCATGTTGAGCACCACCAGCACGCCGAAATGCACCAGATCGACCCCGAGTAACTTGGCGGCGGGCAGCAGCATCGGCACGAACACCAGCAGCAGCACCGACACGTCCAGAAAGCAGCCCAGCACCAGGAACATCAGGTTGACCATCAGCAGAAAGCCGATCTGCGAAAAATGCATGCTGTCCACCCACAGCGCCATGGCCTGCGGCACGCCCTCGGCGGTGAAGGCGTAGTTCAGGATGAAGGAGCCGGCCAGGATCATGGTGATGACCGCGCTGCCCCGCGCCGATTCCATGATGACGCCCCAGAAGGTGCGCCAAGTCAGCGCCCGGTACACCACGCCGGCCAGGATCAGCGCGTGGAAAGCGGCCACCGCCGCCGCCTCGGTCGGGGTGAAGGCGCCCGAGTAGATGCCGCCCAGCAGCACGATGGGCATGGACAGCGGCAGGGCGCCCCGGTAGATGATGGCCGGCCATTCGCCCAGCGGAATCTTGGCTTCGCGCGGCATGTTGCGCTTGACCGCGATGAAGTGCACCACCACCATCATCAGCCCGGCCATCAGGAAGCCCGGCACCACGCCGCCCAGAAACAGCGCGCCGACCGACGCGCCCGACACCATGGCATAGATCACCATCGGTATCGACGGCGGAATGATAGGGCCGAGCGTGGCGCTGGCGACCACCACCGCGCCGGCAAAGCCCCGGCTGTATTCGGGTTTTTTCAGCATCTGGCGGATGGTGACCAGGCCCGGCCCGGCAGCGTCGGCAATCGCGCTGCCGCTCATGCCCGAAAAGACCACGCTGACCAGGATATCGACCTGCGCCAGGCCGCCGCGCATGCGCCCGACCAAGATGCGGCAGAAGTCGAAGATCCGCTCGCTCACCGTGCCAGCGTTCATGATGTTGGCGGCGAAGACAAACAGCGGCACCGCCAGCAGCACATAGCTGTTGTACAGGCCGTTGCCGACCTGCTCGGCGACCAGGCCCAGGTCCTGCCGCTTGACCATCAGGTAGGCGATGCCGGAGGCCAGCATCGAAAAGCCGATGGGCATGCGCAGCGCCATGCCGCCCACCAGAACGAGGGCGAGAACCAGAATTCCGAGTGTCATATGCGCAGCTCCGCTTCAAGACCTATACCGCGCATCGCGTTCCAGATGGCCCAGGCAGCGCGAACCACCAGTGCCGCCAACAGCAGCACGAAAGGCAAAAACACCCACATGAACGGAACGCCCAGGACAGGCGTTCCTTCGCGAGCCATGAAATGCACATAGTCCCAGCTGGCCGGAATGCCGCACAGCGCCAGGCCGCCGATCATCAGGTTGCCGACGATCTGCATCACCTGCCGGGCGCGCTTGCCGACGCTGTTCCAGAGCAGGTCGAACACCACATGCTCGCGCTCGGGCACCACAAAAGCGGCTGCCCAAAGGATGGCCCAGACATACAGGATCACGGCGGCTTCATCGGTCCACGCCATCGGCTTGTTGAAGCCGAAGCGCGCCGTGACTTGGATCACGAACACGATGAACAGGGTCAGGAAGAGGCCGCCGCCAATCACATTGGCGGTTTTCTGGAACCAGCTTTTCATGATGTTTCAGCTCAGGCGCATTTGCCGCTGCTTACTGGGTCGCATTGATGCGCTCCAGCAGACCCTTGGGCCAGACTTTGGCGTAGTCGGAGTTCTGGTAGGTCGTTTGCACCGACTTGCGGAAGGCGTCCACATCGGGCGTGGTGACCTGCAGGCCCTGCTGCTTGAAGAAATCGACCAGCTGGCCTTCTTCCTTCAGCCTGTTCTCGTTGTTGTAGCTTGCCGCCGCCTGCGCCGCCGCCGTGACCTTCTGCCTTTGCGCCGGGGTCATGGCGTTCAGGGCCTTGCTGGAAATGGCGATGAAGATGCCATCGACCAGGTGGCTGGTCATCACGATCTGCTTGGTGACCTCGTAGAACTTGGCGGCGCGCACCGAAGGCAGCGGGTTGTCCTGGCCGTCGATGGTGCCGGTCTTCAGGCCCAGGTACACCTCGCCGAAGGCCAGCGGCGTGGCGGTCGCGCCCAGCGCTTCGCCCAGGAACAGCCATTCCTTGGAGCCGGGCATGCGCAGCTTCACGCCCTTGAGGTCGGCCGGCACTTTCACATTGCGCACATCGCGCAGGTTGATCTGCCGGGTGCCCAGGTACACGGTGGACAGCGGCGTCACTTCCATCTTTTCGGCCACCGTCTTGAACAACTCGGCGCCGATGGGGCCGCTGAACACTTTTTGCTGGTGCGCCGGGTCGCGGATGACGTAGCCGGCGGTGAAGATCGAGAACTCGGGCACCAGCTTGGCGATGTCGAATGCGGAAATCGACGACAGCTCCAGGTTGCCGCGCGCCATGGCGGTCGGCTCGGTGCCCTGCTTGAACAGGGTGGCGTTCAGGTTGATCTGCACGTCGAACTCGCCGGGCGCGGACTTTTCAAGGTTCTCCTTGAAGACGGTCCACATCTTGGCGTGCCAGTCGTCGGGCACGGCCGGCGTCGAGACGCGCAGCAGCACCTTGTTCTGGGCCTGCGCGGCGGGCAGCAGGGCGCCCATCAGCATGACGGCGGAAGCGGTAGCCAGCAGGGTGCGGCGAAGCAGGGAAGATTTCATGGTTTTGTCTCCGTTGTCGTTGATAAGGTGTTGAAGGCGCGCCTGCCTGGCCCCTTGGGCCAGGCCTGCAGGGTTTTAGTCGGATGCTGGGTCAATGCCGAAGTCGCGGATGGTGCTTTCCAGGCGCGTGACTTCGTCGGCCGTCAGGGCCACCAGCGGCGCTCGCACCCGCAGCCAGGCCGCATCGCCGGTCAGCATCGCCATGATGCCCTTGAGGGCCGGCATCAGCGAATAGTCGCCCAGCAGGCCGATCAGCCGGATCACGCGCTCGCGTTCGGCCGGCGTGGCCGGCGCGTCGGGCTGCGTCACCAGGCGGTCAACCACGCGCGGCATGAAGTTGGCCAGGCCGCTGATGGCGCCCGTGCTGCCGCGCCGGCCCATCTCGGGCAGGTCGGGCTCGAAGCCGACGTACACCGTCAGGTCTTTCATGAAGCTTTCGGCCAGCCCGATGGAATGCGCGGTCGTGCAGGCGCTGTCCTTGATGCCCAGGATGGTGTCGGGGTACAGCTGCTTGAGCGTGGCGATCACCTGGTGCGACAGGCCCACGCCGGTGACCTGCGGGATGTGGTAGAGGTATAGCCTGAGTTTTGGCAGGTCCGCGCCCATGCCGTCGATGACGAAGCGGTAGCTGTCGATGATGCCCTGGTCGGACACGCCCTTGAAGAAAAACGGCGGCAGCACCAGGCAGCCGTGCACGCCCGCTTCAACCGCATGGCGCGTCAGCGCCAGCGTCTCGGGCAGGGCGGCGCAGCTGGTGGATACGATGATCTGCCCGGCGGGAATGCCGTTGGCGATCAGCTGCCCGACCGCTTCCTGGCGCTCGGCCACCGAAAACGAGGGGCCTTCGCCGGTCGTGCCGAAAATGGTCACGCCGGGGCAGCCACGGGCGATCAGCGAGTGGCAATGCGCCGCCAGCTTGCCGTGGTCGATGCCCAGGTCTTCATTCAACGGCGTCAGCAGGGCGGGCCAGATGCCGCTGAAGGCGGCGGGTCGGGTCGGGGGCGTTGTCATGGTGCGGGGTTCTCCAAAGACCACGGCATGGCGGGCCGCGGCAGTCCAAGCACGCGAAGGTGCGCGCTTTCAATATGGTGGTCAAGGCGCTCGAGCACGGCCTGCGCGTCGCGGCGCTTAAGGGCGTCGATGAACCAGAGGTGCTCCTGCATGGCCGGCACCAGCACCTGCGGCGACAGGGTGGAGCCTTCAAGCTTGATCAGCCGCACCCGCAGGCTGTTGATGCGGTACACCTCGGAAATCAGCTCGTTGCCCAGCGCGTCGATCATCAGGTCGTGCAGGCCCCAGTCCACCGCCGTGGCGTCCTTGAGCAGGTCGTCGTCGATGCTGCTGCTGCGGGCGCGCTCGACGATGTCCAAGTGGCTTTGCTCGATGGCAGCGAGTTCTCGGTCGGACACGGTGGCGACGAAACGGCTGGCGGCCTCGCGCTCCAGCAGCCGGCGCAGCTGGAAGGCGTTGTTGATCAGCTTCAGATCGACATGGGCGACCTGCAGGCCGCGCTGCGGCACGGTTTTGAGCAGGCCCTCGGCCTCCAGGCGCGGAATCAGCTCGCGCACCGCGCCCAGCGGCATGCCCAGCAGCTGCATCAGCTCGCGCTGCGAGACGAACTGGCCGGGGCGGATGTTGGCATCGACGATCTGCTGCTGAAAGCTCGCATAGGCCTGGGCGCGCAGGCTGCCGGGCGCCGCATGCGGCAAGGTCGCCATCTTGTCGTGTCTGGCCGTCATGCCGGGTCAGTCGCAATCACGCCCTTGCGCAGCAGGATGTTGCCGTACTTGCGCGATTCGCCGGTACGCAGAATCAGGAAGGCCGACTGCGCCTGCTGGTAGAAATCAAACCGCTCCAGCGTGGCGGCCGGCTGCTCGCCAGCATGGCGCAGCAGGGCCGCGAACTCGGCCACCGGCTTGGGCACGGCGCCAGCGTCGCCCACCACCTGCATGGTCCAGGCCGCATCGGGCACAAAATCGTCCAGCGGCAGCACCTGCAGCACGGCCTTGAGCGCCTCGGCGGCATTCGCGCCGGCCAGCTGCACCAGCCGGGCGCCACCTTGCCGGGCCATGCGGGCCGCCGGAAAATTCGCATCGACGATGGCCACGTCGTCTCCATGGCCCATGCTGGCCAGCGCATGCAGGGCATCAGGCGTCAGCAGCGGAGGAACGTTTTTCAGCATGTAGAAAAGCCTGGTGTGTGGTCGATGGACGCTAAAGAAGGCTAATGCGGCGGCTAGGAAGTTGTCATCAAATCCACGGGGGGATTTTTTGTCAATGACTAACATGTTAGTTGGGGTGGAATTGAACTTTCATTGGGATTTACCCTGAATTTGCCAGTTTCTTGCCTCAGGCGCCAGCTTGGTGACTGGAGCCTGGATGGCAATCCGGGCCGCCCCGGGCAGGCGTGATGCCTGCCCCAGCTGATGCTTTTTAGAATATGGCTTTATTTTTCAAGAGAGCGCCACTTGATTCCATCTTTCCCATCTTTCTCATCTGACCTGCGCATCTGCCGGGCCGACTACCGCGACCCCGTGCATGCCGATGCGCTGGTCAGCCTGCTCAACGCCTATGCGCAGGACCCGGCCGGCGGCGGCCATCCGCTCAGCGACTTTGCCAAAGCCCACCTGGCGCAGGCGCTGGCTTCGCGGCCGCAGGCCTTCAGCGTGCTGGCGTTCGCCGGCGAGCAGCCGGTCGGCCTGGTCAACTGCATCGAGGGGTTTTCAACCTTTGCCTGCAGGCCGCTGGTCAATATTCATGACGTGGTGGTCGTGGCCGGCCAGCGGGGCCGGCGCGTGGGCGAGAAAATGCTGGCGCTGGCCGAGCAGATCGCTGGGGAACGCGGCGCCTGCAAGCTGACGCTGGAGGTGTTGCAGGGCAACGCCAGCGCCGTGCGGCTCTACGAGCGCATCGGCTTTGCCGGCTACCAGCTCGACCCGGCGATGGGGAATGCGCAATTCTTGCAGAAGTGGCTGAACTAGCCGCCGCCTAGTTCCTGCACGTCCAGGACTGCGCGAGTTGCCAGCACTGTGTGCGTGACGCAGCACCACGCATTTCAAGATATGTTTCATCACGGGGCACCCAGGCCGTCGAGGCCGCCGCATAGGTAACCGGCCCTGGGCTGGCGGGTCCGTGCCTCCGCTAAAATTGACCCAGGGTGTCACGCCGCGCTCTGCGGCCTGGCAGGTTCATGCGCTGGTCGGGCCGCCACGCAGACTCAGGACGACCATGAACTTCTCTTCCGACCAAACCCTCCAGTGGATTGCCGCAGCCATCTTTGCTGTCGCGCTTTTGCACACCTTCACTGCCAAGCAGTTCGAGCGGCTGTCGCACCGCTATCCCCGCCATGCTGGCCTTTTTCATCTGCTGGGCGAGGTCGAGGTGGTTTTCGGCTTTTGGGCCATCGTGCTGGTGATGGCCATGGCCTTGGTGGCCGGTGGCAGCGTCGCCCTGAGCTACGCCGAAAGCCGCAACTACACCGAGCCGCTCTTCGTTTTCGTCGTAATGGTGGTGG
>JAQGNK010000480.1 GCA_028291905.1 Polaromonas sp. | reverse complement strand
AAGCGTTTTAGACTGTTCCCGTATGTGCTCAAGCCGCCGCGTTCGGCCCACTCATGATGCATTTGACAAGGCCCCTTTCACTGGAAAGATGGATTGAACAAACCCATCACCCGTGAAAGCGCCTCATGCCAGATTCCATTACCCCGGCAGTTCCAGCTGAGACATTCGGCAGTCCCAACCTCACGCATCCGTATTCCAAATACTCACTTGCCGAGGCAGTTGCCCTGGCGAAAAACTCGGCCTCCCTAACCTATGAGCCCATCGAATCGCTGGGTGCGGCCAGAACCGAAATCAAGCGCGTCATGCGCGCCTGCGGGCACAACTGGATTACCGGCCACGTAGCGCTCGATGTGCTCGACGCAGCCATCGATGGCCGCGATCTTTTAAACGACTGCCGCTTGATTTGAGCTTGCCAGTGCAAGTCTGCCCCTACTGCGGCGAGGCCGAGCTGATCGAAATTCTGGAGGTCTGGTCACCGCGCGACTTCCAGATCGAAACGTGCTGCTACGGCGCCCACGAGGCGGTGTCGGAGTTCCTGAGCGAAGACCCCAAGGGGGCCGCCCAGTGGCTGCGCGCTAAAGGCCTGGACGACTTGACAGGCAGGCGCGTGCGGCGTGTGATCAATGACGGCTCTGGTCAGCTCGTGATCGACTGGAAGCTCACCATCGAGCCAGTCTCGTTTTCAACAGCGAAGGCCTTCGTGGCCCAGCATCATCGCCATTGCCCAGCCCCGGCCGGTTGGCGCTTTGGGGCAGGTATTTTCAACGGCGAGGATCTGATCGGGTGCGTGATGGTCGGCAGACCTGTGGCGCGCGCTTTTGACTCTGCCCGAGTTGTCGAAGTCAACCGGCTGTGCCTGCGCACCGACATCGCGCCGGATCTGGCATGGAATGGATGCAGCCAGCTCTACGGCTGGTCGGCCCGTGAAGCGCACAAACGCGGCTTTGAGAAAATCATCACCTATACGCTCGAATCCGAATCGGGCGTAAGCCTGAAGGCCGCTGGATGGACAATCGAGCACACGTTAAAGGGACGCAGTTGGGATACGCCATCGAGGCGGCGCACCAACGCATCCCAGGGCGTGAACAAAAACAGGTGGACAGCATTGCAATAAATCCCAGCTCAGGTAAGGCGAGCTGCCAGAATAAAAAAGGAAACCGCTTCATGCTCAGACGTTTTTACATCACGATGGCACTGGCTGTCGCAGCCATCCTTGCCATAGGCTTGCTTTGCCAAACGCTGGGCGCGGTGTTGCTCAGCCTTCTAGTGTGGGGCCCATGCTTTATAGCGATACTGCTTTTTTATGTCCTGCCTTGTCCTAGCAATAGCTCTTGAGGAGCAAAATTAATCATGAGCAGAATCACAGCCCCTTTTAGCCCCGAGCAGGTTGATGCCCTGAACCAGTTCCAGCTTGGCGTGTCGTGGTGCTCGCCAGGTCATCCCGTCCTCTGCCCTCATTGGGGCGGGAGCGAAGATGCACTTGATGATGATGCCCCTGCAGGCGCACGGATCACGCACGGCGAGCAAGGCGGTCCTTTAGGCGTGCTGGTGGCCACGGCCTCGGGCTGGCAATGCCCGCACTGCGACCACAGCCAGAACTGGGCGTATGGGTTCATGGCGCAGTTGGCCCCACAGGCCTTTGCTGATGATTCGACTGCCTCGTTTGCTGCCCTTGCCTTGCGAACGCAAGGCCAGATCACGGATCGACAGGCGCTGCTCGAACGAATTGACGGAGCCATTGGTGCCTATAAGGAGTTGTTCGTGTCACGCTTCGTGCGTGAAAACCAGAGCGATCAAGAAAGCGAGCCGATATCGCGTGCAACCACTGTCGTTCCGTTCATGCTGGCCAGCTTGCGCAGGCGCCGCATGGAGCTCATGGGCGTGAGGTGTGCTGCCGGCCAAGCGCCTGTGACAGATGAGTCATGGACGCGCCTGAGCGATGCAAAGCCCGGGGATAGCACATCAGTTGAAGCGCTTTATCACGACGAAAACATCACCAATCCACTTCACGACGGCTTTGGCTGTAACGCCTGGATCGAGATCCGGCGTTTCTACTTGGGCCGCATTTTGACCATAGGCGCCATGCCTACGCACTGGCGCGAACTAGTTCGCCTGGTCCTTTAACATGGCCCTTTAAAGAAATCAGGCAGACCATGCAATTCACCATCGATCCGGAGTACCTGGAAGAATTCGAGTACATCGTGCAGCTCCATCAAAAATGCGGTGCGCCCCGAACCATCGAGTCGGTCCAAGACCTGTTGATCATCGTCATGCGCGAAATTGCCGAAGGGTCTCGCTGTCCCAACACGTACCGACGCTCGGTGCTCGAAGCTATAGGCCTTGTGGCCGATGGCCCCGAGCATCAGGTGCACCGGGAAGAATACGGCGCACCGAAAACCATAGCCCCGCGCGCGCAGGAACCCTGAGACTGCAGGGATTCTGGCTTCTGAGCTGAAAAGTTAGTTTAGGCTTCAATCGCCGGGCTTGCACACAGCCTTTTGCGCTCTAAGCTGGCTCATGACCTCATCACCTTGCACCGCTTCAAGATCGACAAGCCTCAACTGCAGCCTTGCCTTTACTCTCGGGCTGCGGCCGCTGGACCGGGAGCTGATCAATTCCAGCCATGAAATCCGCGAAGCAAGGGCTTTTTCAAGATTCATGGACAAGCCGCAGGATCTGTCCTGGTTTTACTTCCAACGTGTGGTCGGCCAGCAACTCGAAGTGCGCTCACCCGGCGTTATAGTATTTGAAATATATTTAAACATGCTTGTTGGCAGCGATCAATATTGCCCACCCCATAATTCCATACAGCATATTGAACTGCCCACTTTGCTTGACGGATTTCTTGCAGCGTTTTTAGAAGAGTTCGCCGTTCTCTGGTAGCGCGGGGTTTGCCGGGCGAACGACATTGGGGTTAGCCTCATCATTTTATCGAAATGTTGCTCCCTGGTTTTCACGGCTACGGGTGCACTCCGCCTCCCGCCCACGAGTCAGTGTGA